>NZ_JBJHPC010000121.1:0-14779 GCF_045257485.1 Streptomyces sp. YS-3
GGTGACCCGGTCCGCCCAGGGACGGGCGGCGGTGGACAGGGGGGCGTGCGTGTCTGCGGCGCCGGTGAGCAGCAGGGCACCCCCGGCTGTTCGGGCCAGCAGCGCCGTGAGGGTGTCCTCCCCGTGCCGGCCCAGCGCGATGTCCGGCACCATCCGTCCTGCCCAGGGGTGGCCGGGGTCTCCGGAGGCGGGGTAACGCGTGCCGACGCCGGTGATCGTTTCGGCCAACGGCCCAGCCGTGTCCTGGGACTCGGCCAGCTCGCGGAGCAGATCCCGAACGGGCGCCAGAGGGTTGTCGTCTCCGTCCGTCCCGGCGAGCACCGCCTGCGCGCGGGTGGTACGGAGCAGCCGCTCACCGGCCGCGTGGCGTTCTTCGTGGTAGGTGTCGAGCAGGGTGTCCGGCGCCTGTCCGCGCGCCACCAGGGCGAGCTTCCAGCCCAGGTTGACGGCGTCGTCGATCGCCGCGTTGACGCCGATGGCGCCGGCCGGGGGGTGGATGTGCGCGGCGTCCCCGGCGAGGAGTACCCGGCCCGCTCTGAGGCGTTCGGCGAGCCGTGCCGCGTCCCCGAAGCGGGTCAGCCACAGCGCCTCGGTGATCTCGGCGCGGTGGCCCAACGCGGCGTCGATCGTCCGCTGGAAGGCTTCGAGCCGTACCGTCTCGTGCGGGTCCCCGGGCGGTGCCGGGTCGGCGGTGATCAGACGTACGTAACCGGGGCGCGGGATCGCGAACACCGAGCGGCCGTCGGGCCCGGCGTTGGGGCCGAACGAGACGGCCGACGGGTCGGCGAGCACCACGTCACCGAGCAGGGAAAACTTCCGTGCGGGCGTTCCGGGGAAAGCGATCCCGGCCGCCTTCCGTACCGTGCTGCGGCCCCCGTCACAGCCGACCAGCCAGCGGCAGCGCACGATGGACGGGCCGTCCACGCCGTCCACTTCGACCGTTACGCCGTCTCGGTCCTGCCGCAGCCCGGTGAGGCGTCGCCCGCGCATGACGCGGGCTCCTGATTCCACCGCCCACTCGGCGAGCAGTTCCTCCACGCGTGTCTGGGGGATGCCGAGGACGTAGGGGTGTTTCGTGCGCATGGCGGCGAGGTCGAGGCGGGAAGCACCGACGAACGCGGTCGTGGACACGGTCGGTCCCTCGGCGAGGAAGCGGGCGGCGAGGCCCCGGCGGTCGAACAGCTCCAGGCTCCGGGCGTTGAGGTTGAACCCCCGGCAGAACCCGGGCGGTTCGGGCTCCCGTTCCAGGACCAGGGCCCGGACCCCGGCGCGTCCCAACTCCGCGCCGAGCGTCAGTCCTGCGGGCCCCGCGCCGGCTATCAGGACGTCGACGAACTCCCCCCGGGCCTCGATCCCGTCCCTCGATACGGTGTCATTCATCGTCCGTCCCCTCCGGCCACGTCAGCGTCCCGCGCTCGATCTCGTCGGCGGTGTGCTCGACCCAGGCCAGCTCGGCATGTGCCATGGCGGCGGCGTACTCGGCCTCGATGACGAACAGGCGCGGCGCGTGGTGCTCCTCGCGGGCCACGCGGTAGGCCTCGGCGCCCTCCGCGATCCGCTCCCGCAGCGCGGCGGCCCGCGCGCGTAGCGCCCCGGCGGCGCGGACGCGGCCCAGCGCGCCGAGGTACCCGACGGCGGAGAGGAACCGCGGGTACTCGGGCGAGGGCTCTCGGATCAGCTCGTCCAGCCAGTCGGTGAAGCCGTCCCGCCCGGCGGGGGTGTGGCGGTAGACGGTACGGGCCGGGCGGTTGCCGACCTGCTCGGTGCCGTCCGCCTCGATCCACCCGTCCCGGGTGAGCGCGCGGACGGTGTCGTACAGCGATCCGGTCGTCAGCTTGAACGCGCGCTCCATGCCGCGCTCGCGGAGCGCGCGGGCCATGGCGTGGGGGTGCATCGGCTGCTCCAGAAGCAGCCCGAGTACGGCGAGGGCGAGCGTGTTCGCGGGGCGTTTCGGTGACTTCTGTCCTGGGCCGGGGTGGTGACGGGTGCTCATGGAGCTCCAGTACGTCGATGTCGTGAGCTATGAGGTGGCGATTACTCGGATCCGAGTATATGACGCTCCTCCAGCCGCAGGCGAACCACCGGCCCCTGCCGCGTCGCACCAGCGGCCCGAGGGCGGTCGACGGAAGCTGGAGCGACCCGTACTGCCGACCGATGCGCTCACTCGATAGTGAATTCCGCCGCTCTCTCGCCCCGGGCGCCGCGATGCTCGGGAGGACGGCAGATGACCCATGCCGTCCGAATATGCCGCGGACTGGCTGGAGACACGGAATGACGCATGGAGCGGAACGACGCGAAGGCCTGGACGGCCGGGCGGTGCTGCTGGCGGCCGGGCTGGCGGATCTGGCGGTGAGCACCCTCGGTACCGCCCTGGGGACGGTCCGGGGGCTGTTGCGCCGCTCGGACGCCGCGGAGGTGGCGGCGGAGGCCGAGCACGACCTCGTCGCACGTGGACGTCTGGTCCTGGACCGGTACGCGTCCGTGCCGCCCGCCTATCTGGAGGTCCTCGCCCGTCACGTCCTGGCCCGGAAGAGCGTCGATGGCCTCTGACCAGTGGGGTCCGGCGACGTTCAAGGCCCGCGTCGACGAGGTATTGCATGAGTTCGTCGCGCGGGAGGCCGATGAGTTCACCGCCATCGATCCGACTCTCGCGCCGGTCGCCCGGCAGTTGGAGGCCGCGGTCGCGGAGGGCAAACGGCTGCGGGCGGCATTCTGTTACTGGGGGTGGCGTGCGGTGGGGCAGCCGGACAGCGACGCGCTGGTACGGGCGGCGGCCTCCATGGAGCTGGTGCACGCCGCCGCGGTCGTGCACGACGATCTCATCGACGACAGCCCGCTGCGGCACGGGCGTCCCACGGCGCACACGGCCTTACGCGGTGCCGTGGCGCTGCGCCCGGACACGGACAGGGACGCGGATGCGGATGCGGACGTGGATGCCACCGCGCGGTCGCTGGCCATGCTGGTCGGAGACCTGCTGATGTCCCTGGCCGGACAGCTGTTCGCCACCTGCGGCCTGCCGGGCGCGTATCTCGCCCGGGCCCGCCCGCTGTGGTCGGTGATGGCCCGGGAACTGATCGCGGGCGAATGCCTGGAGTTGCTGCGTACCGGAGACCGGCCCGACACCACGGTGTCCCTGAAGGTGATCCGCTACAAGACCGCCAAGTACACCGTCGAGCAGCCCCTGTTGATCGGCGGCGCCCTCGCCGGGGCGGGCACCAGGTTGCGCGAGGGCTACTCCACGTACGGGCTGCCCCTGGGCGAGGCCTTCCAGCTGCGGGACGATCTGCTCGGCCTGTTCGGGGACCCGGAACGGACCGGCAAGGCCAACGCCGACGACGTGCGCGGCCAACGGCCCACGGCTCTTCTGGCCGAGACCTGGCGCCTCGCCGACGACACCGAACGGGACCTGCTGCGGGCGCTGTTGGGCCGGGACGACCTGGACGGCCAGGGTCTGGACGCGGTCCGTGAGGTCATGCACCGGCTGGGAGCACCGGAGCAGATCGAGAACATGATCGGGGCCCGCGTGGAGGAGGCGCTCGACGCACTGCACGAGCTCGACGTACCGGCCCAAGCCGTCAACGCGCTGACCGCGCTGGCACATTCGGCGGCGGTCCGACTGTCCTGAACGAATCGGCCTGGGCGCCTGGGCAGACCAACCGACGCCTGTTCATCTCAGCGCACTTGCTGAAGCCGCCCCCTCCCCGTCCGTCGTCGACGCCCCCTGTGGAAGAAGGAACCCCGCCATGATCTATACCGAGGCATCCATGTCCGCCCTCCGTCAGGCGGGTGACGAGCTCGCCGACGCCACCGTCGCGACGCTCTTCGAGCGCGGCGAGGTGGGCAAGTTCAACACCCTGATGCGCTACGTCTCCAGCGTCGGCGCTCCTCTCCCCGAGGGGCTGCCCGATGTCGCGCGCGAGTATTTGGATGCCACCCGAACGGCGCCCACGTGGGTCGACTGGGGGGAGATGGAGCAGGCCCGCCTCTTCTTCATCGACAACAACGTGCACATCTCCACCGCGCTGTCCTTCGCCGCCATGCCCGCCTGCTACCTCGTCCCGCGCGTGGCGAAGCTGCTGTCGGCCACGCACGGGCTGAAGTACCCGTCCAAGCGGATGGCGGAGACAGGGCAGTTCACCGTCTACCTGATGCAGCCCGACGCCTTCGAGGCCGGCAGCCGCTTCATCCCGGCCGCCCAGAAGGTCCGCCTGCTGCACGCCTCCATCCGCCACCACCTGGAACGCGAGAACCTCTGGGACACCGAGACCCAGGGAACGCCGATCTGCCAGGAGGACATGATCGGCGGGCAGTTGTTCTTCTCCCTGCTCGTACTGGACAGCCTGCACCGGCTCGGCATCCACATGTCTACGCGGGGCGCGGACGCGTACTACTACGCATGGCGCGTCGTCGGCGCCATGCTCGGCGTCGACCAGGACGCCGTCCCCAAGACCCTCGAAGAGGCCCGCCAGTTCCTCGACCTGTACATGCTCCGGCACATGGGACCCTCACCGGAGGGCACCCTCCTGACCCGCCAGCTCATCGACCTCTACGAGGAGGTCGTGCCCGGCACGTTCTTCGACCCCATCGTCTCCGTCCTCATCCGCCACCTCATCGGCGACACCTGCGCGGACTGGCTTGAGGTGCCCCGCACTCGATGGGACACCGTCGTGAAGGCCGTTCCGCATCTCCTCGGCGTCCTGGAGACCATCGAGGACCGCTCCCCGCTCGGCGCCTGGGGCCTGGACCGCCTCGGCCACCTCACGTCCATCCTGGAGCTGTCCTCCCTCACCCGGGGACGCGTCATGCACTACGCCATCCCCGACACGTTGAAGAAGGAGTTCGACGTCTCCAGCGAGGCACCCCGCAGCCACCGTTGGACGCCACCGCCCGCCACGGTCTCCTGACGGGCGGAAGCCCGGGTCGGGCTGGTCGCCGGGTGCCCGAGGGGCTGAGTGCCCGGGTGCCCGTGGCAGAGTTTTCCTCATGCGGATATCGAGATCCAGGCTCGTGGTCACGGCCCTCTTGCTGAGCACGCCACTGACTCTGACCCGGACCGGCTGCGGTGAGGAGCACGCCGGAGCAACGGGGTCCGCCGCCACCCGCGCGGCCTCCCCGTCGCGTTCGCCGGTCGGCCCGGCGCGCGGCAACGTGGAGCCCGACTCCCACGACGGGGCCCCGCACTACCGCGAGAACAACGGCTTCAAGTTCTCCCAGGAGATGTCACCGGCCGGCGAGAAGGCCGCCCGCGCGGAGGCCGCCCGCATCGAGCCCGTGCTGAAACGGCTCTGGACAGCCAAAGTGTGGGATCCCGAGCGGGTGCGCGCGGCGCTGCTCGAACTCGGCTATCGAAGCGCGGGGCCCAACGGGGAGCAGAAGCTCGGGAAGCTCACTGTGCGGCGGATGGACCCGCGCTTCGAGACCGACCACTACGTCACGCCCGCAGGCGCCCAGATCGCCCTGCGGATCCGCGAGGACGCCTGCGTCACCGCGTTCACGCAGCCGACCAACTACCAGGTCTCCGTGAACGGTCTGTATATGGAGACCGGCTGCTTCGAACCGCGCGGCGGCCACTGAGCGCCGGGGCCCGGCTGTGTCCGGGGTGCCCGGGCAAGGTCAGGCGGCGAGAAGGGAGTCGTCTGTCGGGCGGGCGCCGGGGAGCTGGTGGCGGGCGGCGATGAGGGCGGCGTCGATGTCGCGGGTGCCGGTCGCGATACACAGGGTGTAGGCGACGTCGTTCATCCGCTGGCGCGCGGCCTCCGTACCGTTGTCGGCGTGCAGGGCGCGCAGCGTCAGGTACTGCTCGACCAGGTTGTTCAGGACGGCCGGGTGCGCCATGAGCATGAGGGATGCCTCCTCGTCGCGGTTATATGGGGTGTACAGGCAACAGCCTTGTGCCCGCGCTCCCGCCCGTCATTCCCCTTCCGTACCAATGAGATCGCGTTTCACTTCCCCAACGGCTGCACGCGCGCCGTTTTCGACCCCGCCCGCCCCCGCCGTGACGTCACATGCGTGTGAACCCGGGCGGAACCCGTTCCTCCGCCCGGAATCATCCCCGGCCATGAGACATCCGGTGTCATCACGTTCCGCTCCGCAGTGCGCGCACCACGGTGGCGGCTGCGGCACCGGGCCGTACGAGGCCCGGGGAGCCACGGCCGGCCGACGACGTGTTCGTCGCGCCGGGCGGTATCGGCCTGCTCGTCGCGGGCCCCGGGGGCGGGAAGTCCACTCTGCTGCGCGTCCAGGTGGCCAGGACGGCCGCGCTGCTCGCCGACCGCGCCAACCGGCGGGCCGGCCAGTCCTTTCCCGTGCTGGTGCAAGCGGTGAAACTGGCCGTCCGGGGGCCCTTCGCCCACGTCCTGGCGGCAGCCGCCGCCGACGCCCTCGCCGGTCAGCTGGCGCCGGGCACCCTCGACGCGGACTTCTTCCGCAGGCGACCCCACCCCAAGGCCGACTGGCTGGTCCTCGTCGACGGCCTCGACGAGATCCCGGAGACCGCCCGGGCGGCGCTGCTGCGTACCCTGGCCGCGGCGGCGCAGGAGGGCCTGTACCGCTTCCTCGTCACCACCCGGCCGCTGCCACCGAAGGAACTCGACACGGCGACCGCGCCGACGGACCGCTTCGAGTTGCTGCCGTTCACCACCGAAGACCTGCGCGGCTACGCGCGCACCCGCTTCACCGCTCTGGAGGACCCGCAGCAGCACGTGGAGCGCTTCATGACGCTGCTGGACCAGGCGGGTCTGGCCGAACTGGCCCGCACCCCGCTGATGGCGGCGCTCCTGTGCCACCTGCACGTGCGAGACCCCGACAAGCCGCTGCCGGAAGGACGCACCGCCGTCTACCGGGAGTTCGTGGAACGGATCTACGACCGCAACACCCACAAGGACGTCCGCGAGACACACCAACGGGCGATCGAGGCGCTGGCCCGGCCGTTCCAGCACGTGCCCGACCGGGACGCTGTGGTCCGCGCGGCCTCGGCGGTACGCGACGAACTGCCGGACATCGTGGGGCACCTCGCCTTCCGGCTGCTCCACGGCACAGAGGCCGGCATCACCGGCATCCTCGCCGGTCATCCGCGCGGCCGTCCCCCGTCGCAGCTGGCCGCGTCGGACTGGCACCGGTTCCTCAGAGAGATGCTTCTGACGACCGGCCTGCTCACCGTCGAAGGCAGGCGACTCGCCTTCCCGCACCGCACGTTCATGGAGTACCACGCGGCCCGGCACGCCACGCTGGACCGGTGGGACCGCGCATTCGAGGTGCGGCATCTGCTGGACAGCCGCTGGACCAGGCCGCCGACCTGGCCGTTCACCCGCGCCACTTGGTCCATGTCGGTGATGAAGGTGAACCTGCGCGTCCTGCTCGGCTTCTACGGGATGCCCTATCTGACCCGCGCCGACATGTCGTACGTGGGATTCGTCCTCGACCTCGTCGAAAGACACGGCACCGATCTGACGCGCCGATATCTGCGGATCGCGGTCAGGGGCGGCGCGGAGGGCGGGACTTTCGTATTGCTCCAGGTGGCGCTCGGCACCCGGGTCCCCGCCGAGGCGGCGGAGGCCGCCCGCGCCACGCTGGCGGCGATCGCGCTGAGCGGGCGTACCGTCGCCGGCGAGCAGCGCGTCCTCGCGGCGGAGACGCTGTGCCGGATGGGCGACGAGCGGGGCATCGAGGCGCTGCGGGCGATGGCCGCGGACCCCGGGCGGCTCGACACCCTCGACCAGTGGCACACCCCCCTGAGGCTGCAGATGTGCGACTTCGTCTTCGCGCCGATCACACCGTACGAGCTCGCCGTCATGCGGAAATCCAGCCGCAGCGACACCAAGGCCAAACTGGAGTCGTTGACGCGCGACCCGAACCTCGACGAGACGGTGCGCCGGCAGGCCGCCCGGACGCGGGCGGCGTTCGGCACGCTGATCGGCGAGAACGCCTCCGGGCGCGCCGACCGGGCCGGGTCCCGGACCCGTGGCGGGCCCTGGTGGCGGCGCGGTCGACGAAAGCCGTAGGCGGAAGGTCCTTCGTGTTACGCGACGGGCGTGGCCAGGGCCAGGTCCACCGTTACCGGGCCTTCGCCGTCGTGGTGGGTGGCCGACGAGGTCAGCGGTGCGTGGCCCGCGGCCGTCGCGGCCAGGACGTAGGGGCCGCCCTGGGGCACCGCCACCGCGTACCGGCCGCTCTCGTCGGTGCGGGCGGAGCCCGCCTGGCGGCCGTCGCGGTCGATCAGTGTGACCCTGGCGTGGGCGACGGGCGCCCCGGTCGCGCCGATGACGCGGCCGTGGAAGGCGGCCAGCGCTTCGGTGGCCCGCTCCAGTGCCGCGTCCTCCTCGCTGCTCGCCCGCAGCTGGGGCTTGGCGGCGGGACGGCCCTTGGGCAGGAAGACGGCGAACACCAGGCCGCCGAGGACCGCGGCCGTCGCGATGAGGAAGGAGACGCGGAAGCCGTGCATGGTCGGGAGCGCGACCGGGCCGAAGTCCTTCGAGGTGTTGGCGAGCACCATGCCGATGACGGCGCTCGACACCGAGGTACCGATCGAGCGCATCAGGGTGTTGAGACCGTTGGCCGCGCCCGTCTCGGACGGGTCGACCGCGCCGACGATGAGCGCGGGGAGCGAGGAGTAGGCGAGGCCGATGCCCGCGCCGACGACGACCGCGATGATGATGGTCTGCCAGGCCGCGTCCATCAGGCCGAGCCCGGCCCCGTACCCGACCGCGATGATCAGCATGCCGAGGATGAGGGTGGTCTTGGGGCCGTACTTGGCCGAGAGGCGGGCGTAGAGCGGAGCGGTCAGCATCATCGTCAGGCCGAGCGGCGCGACGCACAGACCGGCGACGACCATCGACTGGCCGAGGCCGTAGCCGGTCGCCGACGGCAGCTGAAGGAGTTGCGGCAGGACCAGCGAGATGGCGTAGAAGGCGACACCGACCATCATGGAGGCGAGGTTGGTGAGCAGCACCTCGCGCCGGGCGGTGGTGCGCAGGTTCACCAGCGGCGCCTTGACGCGCAGTTCCATCACGCCCCACAGGACGAGGACCAGGACCGCCGAGCCGAGCAGGCCGAGGGTGGTGGGCGAGCCCCATCCCCAGTCGCTGCCCTTGGTGATCGGGAGGAGCAGCAGGATCAGCCCGGCGGAGAGGCCGAGCGCGCCGAGGACGTCGAAGGTGCCCTCCGCCTTGACCTTGCTCTCCGGGACGACGAGGAGGGTGAGCACGATGGCGATCACGCCGAGGCCGGCGGAGCCGAAGAACAGGCTGTGCCAGTCCGTGTGCTGGGCGACCAGGGCCGCGAGCGGCAGCGCGAGTCCGCCGCCGACGCCGATGGAGGAGCTCATGAGGGCCATCGCCGAGCCGAGCTTCTCGCGGGGCAGCTCGTCGCGCATCAGGCCTATGCCGAGCGGGATGGCGCCCATGGCGAAGCCCTGGAGGGCCCGGCCGACGATCATCACGATGAGTTCGCTGGTGAAGCCGGCGATCAGCGAGCCGAAGACCATGATGGCGAGGCTGGTCAGGAGCATGCGGCGCTTGCCGTACAGGTCGCCGAGCCGGCCCATGATCGGGGTGGCCACGGCGCCGGCGAGCAGCGTCGAGGTCATCACCCAGGTGGCGTTGGAGGGGGAGGTGCTGAGCAGCTCCGGCAGGTCCTTGATGACGGGCACGAGCAGCGTCTGCATCACCGCGACGGTGATACCGGCGAAAGCGAGTACGGGGACGACACCGCGTATGCCGCGCGGTGCGGCCTGCTGGTCGGTCGTCGGCTGGGACATTACGGAGGCCTCCGGAGGCGGGACGAGGTCGGCGGCGGCGCCTGGGCTGCGTACGTGTGACTCGAACCTGTTTCCCCAGGCGACTATTCCGCTGAGCTCGGACGAATTCCGCGCGGGCCCGAATCTTGACCTCGATGGGAAGCCCTTGACCTTTTCATTGCCATGATCGGCAGGGGCCCGGCCCGCGCGGGGCGCGGCCGGCGCGGTCACCGCGCCCCCGATTTCCCCGTCTGCGCTAACCCCGTCCGGTCTCCGCGTCCTGCGGCGCCGTCGCCGTGCGGCGCGAGAGCGCGGTGGAGACGAGGCCGAGGACTGCGCCCGCCGCCAGCAGGACCAGACCGCGCAGCCACACCCCGCTCTCGATCCGGGTGGCCAGCAGGACGCAGGAGAGGGCTCCCAGGACGGGGATCGCGGCCGGGGCCCGGAAGTGGTCCGGGTTGCCCGAGTCGTCGCGGCGGCGGAGGACCAGGACCGCGGTGTTGACCGTGAAGAACACCACCAGCAGCAGGAGCACCAGGGTCGCGGCCAGGGCCTCGATGTCGCCGGTGAGCGCGAGCAGCAGGGACAGCGCCGTCGTGGCGGCGATGGCGGCCCACGGGGTGCGGCGCCGGGGCAGAACCCGGGTGAGGAACGCCGGCAGCAGTCCTTCCCGCGCCATACCGAAGGCCAGACGGGAGCACATGATGCCGGTGAGCAGCGCTCCGTTGGCGACCGCGACCAGCGCGATGGCCGAGAAGAGCCACTCGGGCACGGCGCCGGCCGCACGGACGACTTCCAGGAGCGGGCCGTCCGAGCGGGCCAGTACGCCGGTGGGCACGGCGGCGGAGGCCGCCGCGCCGACGGCGGCGTAGACGAGCCCGGCCGTGCCGAGGGCGCCGAAGAGTGCTCGCGGATAGGCCCGGCGGGCATCGCGGGTCTCCTCCGCGACGTTCACGGACGTCTCGAAGCCCACGAAGGAGTAGTAGGCGAGCACGGCCCCGCTGAGCGCGGCGGACAGCGGACCGCTGTCGGGCGTGCCGAGCTGCACCAGCCGTCCCGGGTCCCCCTCGCCGCGGAAGACGACGAGCCACACGCCGAGGCCGATGACGAGCAGCAGACCGCTGGTCTCGATGAGGGTGGCGACCACGTTGGCGCGGGTGGACTCGCTGATGCCCCGCGCGTTGAGCAGGGCGAGGGCCGCCAGGAACAGCACGGCGACCAGCGCCACGGGCAGGTGCACGAACGCGGTGAGATAGGTGCCGCCGAAGCCCCGCGCCAGCGCGGCGACCGAGACGATGCCGGCTGCCAGCATGCAGAAGCCGGTGAAGAAGCCGGTGAACGGACCGTACGCGAGCGTCGCGTAGTACGAGGCGCCACCCGCCCGGGGGTATCTCGTGGCCAGCTCGGCGTACGAGGCCGCCGTCAGCAGCGCGAGGGCGAGGGCCACGGCCAGCGGGACCCACACCGCCCCGCCGGCCTTCGCCGCCACCTGACCGATGAGCACATAGACACCCGCTCCCAGGACGTCGCCCAGGATGAAGAAGTACAGCAGGCGTGTCCCGAGAACCCGCTTGAACGGGGCCTCGGACACGTCGGCCGACGGTTGTTCTGTCTGCGTGGTCACGTCTGTGCTCGGGCTTTCTTCTCACGTCGGGGAGGGGACCCGCGAGGCGGGTCACGAGCCCGGGAGGCACCGCGGATCACGGCGGGCCGGGGCTGCCTTGCCGTATGACCGCGAAGGTCCGCGGCCAAACCTGGGCAGTGGTCCCGGGCCGCCGGATCACCGAGGGTGTACGCGCGTCCCCCGTCCGGCCCGGCTCATATCCATCCCCGCCGCGCCGCGATCACCCCCGCCTGGAAACGGTTGGCCGCACCCAGCTCCTCGTGGAGGCGGCTGATCCGGCGCCGCATCGTCCGCACCGACCAGCCCAGCTGGCGGGCGATCGCCTCGTCCTTGAGGCCGCCGACCAGCAGGGTGAGCATCTGGCGGTCCTCCTCGCTGAGGGGATCCTCGGCGGGCGCGTCCAGCGGGGTGGCCGTGCGCCAGCACAGCTCCCAGTAGTCGATCAGTCCGTCCAGCAGGGCGGAGGGGCGGATGACGGCCGCGCGCACCTCGCTCGTGAAGTCGAGGGAGAGCGGCATGAGGGCGAGGCGCCGGTCCGCGATGGCCAGTTTGATCCGCAGGCCGGGCAGGACGCGGGCCTGCTCGCCATGGGTCACCAGCTCGCGGATGTCACCCAGCACGCCGGGCCACTCCAGCGCCTCCGGGGCATATACGGCGCGGTAACGGACGCCGCGGGTGAGGGCCGTCGCCTCGACGGGGTTGGAGGTGGTGAGGGCGTACGGCGGCCGGTCCAGCGTGATGACCTCCTCGCGCGCCTCCTGCTGGAGTTGTACGAACCAGCGGCCCAACGCCTCGCCGCCGGTGATGACTTCCACCTGTTCGGAGCCGCCCTGCTGGGCCGTGGTGAACAGACGGGAGAGCTCGCCCGCGGCGGCACGTACGCCGTCGAGGTCGGCGGTACGGGAGCGGACCAGGGACTCCAGGGCCGCGCCGGGCTCAATGGCCGCGTAACGGCGGCGCGTTCCGGCGAGCCGGCCCACCAGGCCGTTCTCGCGCAGTCGGTCCAGGGCGCGGGCCACCCGCTCGGTGGAGCAGAACAGGTCGGCGGCCAGCTCGGCGGGAGCGGCGGTGTGGCGGACCAGGATCGCCCGGTAGACGCTCTCGTCGAACGGGTCGATCCCGGCCGCGGTCAGCTGCGGCATGGTCAGGATCCTGGCCCGTATGTGCCAGGGGCAGCAATGGGCCAGGCCAAATCGTTGTCTGGACCACCGGATTCCGATTACTTGGTCTGGCATGACCCCTCGAAGATCTCTCACCGCCGCACTCGCGGTCGCCGTACTCGGCGGACTGCTGTCCGCGGTACCGCAGTCCGCCACCGCGGACCCCCACCAGGATCCGGAGCGGCGCGTCATCGTCACGCTGTCCGGAGCAGCCGCCGCGGCCGGGAAGGGCGTGCTGCGCGCCGCCGACGCCCGGGCGATCGGCACGGACCGGGCCGCCGTCGCCGGCCGGCAGAAATCGTTCCTCGACCGCGCCAAGGGCGCCGGAGTGCACGCCGGTTCGCCGCGGGCGCTCAGTCTGCTGCTCAACGCGGTCGCGGTGACGGTGAAGGCCTCCGAGGTCACCGCGCTGAAGCAGCTGCCGGGCGTGGTGTCCGTGGTGCCCGACACCAAGATGCGCGTGCTCACCGACGCGAGCGTGCCGCTGATCAACGCCCCGCAGGTGTGGCGCCGCAAGGACCCGGCGGGCAACAGCGCCGACGGCAAGGGGGTGACCGTCGCCGTCCTGGACAGCGGGGTCGACTACAGCCACCCCGACCTCGGGGGCGGTTTCGGCGAGGGCCACAAGGTCGTCGGCGGCTACGACTTCGCCAACGGCGACGCCGATCCGATGGACGACAACGGCCACGGCACGCATGTCGCCGGCATCATCGCGGGCCGGGCCGCCGAGAAGGGCGGCGTGACCGGTGTGGCACCGGGCGCGAGCATCCTGGCGTACAAGGTCATGGACGACGCGGGCGAGGGCTACACCTCCGACATCGTGGCCGGCATCGAGGCCGCGATCGACCCGGCCAACCCGCACCGCGCCGATGTCATCAACATGAGCCTGGGCGGCTACGGGGACGGCACCGATCCCCTCGGCGCGGCGGCAACCGCCGCCACCCGGGCGGGCGTTGTGGTCGTCGCCTCAGCCGGCAACGAGGGGCCGCGGAAGGGCACGGTGAGCACCCCGGCAGCCGCCGACGGCGTCATCGCGGTCGGCGCCTCCGTCAGCGGACTGCGCATACCGAGCGCCGCCTACCGTGGCGGCGAGAAGATCCAGGCGTACCGCGGGCTGGTCTCCGCCAACCCGCCCGTCAAGCCGGTCACCGCAACCCTCGTGGATGTCGGGCGGGGCAGCGCGGAGGACTGGGAGCGCGCCGGGGACGTCAAGGGCAAGGCCGTCCGTATCGACATGCTGGTGGCCCAGTCCTCGCATGACCTGTACATGACCGAGATCGAGATGGCCCGGGAGGCCGAGCGCCGCGGCGCGGTCGCCCTCATCGGCGGGCCGTCCGGGGGCGGTGGCCCGGTGTTCGCCGCCCAGGGCGCACAGCCGCAGGACCAGCCCGGCCAGCCCCGGACCCCCTCCCCCGACGGAACGGTTCCGCTCGCCGCCCGGACCTCCATCGAGGACTCCGGCGACTCGCTGCGCATGGACACCATCGTCATGCTCGGCATGGACTCCACCCAGTACGCCGAGCTCGGCCGCCGCCTGGCGAAGGGCAAGGTCGAGGTGACGGTCAGCAGCACGGACGCCACCGACACGGTCGCCTCGTTCTCCTCGCGCGGTCCCGACCTGAGCTGGGGCCTGAAGCCGGACCTCGTCGCACCGGGCTACGACATCCGCTCCACCATCCCCACGTCCCTGTACGCGCCCGGCTACTACCGCATGTCGGGTACGTCCATGGCGGCACCGCACGTCGCGGGCGCCGCCACCCTGCTGCGCCAGCTCCACCCGGGCGAGACCCCGGCGCGGGTCACCTCCGAACTGGTGGGCTCCGCCAAGCAGCTCAAGGACTACGGGACGACTACCGTCGGCTCCGGCCGGCTCGACGTCGCCGCTGCCGCCGCCACCGCCGACACCGGCATCACCACCACCCCGGCCACCCTCTCCTTCGGCCTCGCCGACCTCCCCCGGCCCACGGTCGGCGGCAGCGAGAAACTCACCGTCACCAACTCCGGCACCAAGCCCCGCACGGTCCGGCTGAAAGCCAGCGGCCGGGCGAGGATCAGCCCGGAGACCCTGCGCATCCCGGCGGGCGCCTCCGCGACGGCGACAGTGACCCTGCGGGCCGACCGCCCGGACGGCGAAGCCGAGATCACCGGTACGGTCACCGTCACCCCCGAGCACGGCGCCGCCCTGCGCGTGCCGTACCTCCTCGTCGTACGAAAGCTGTTCCTCCAGGCCGGCCCCGACCCGAGCGACGGCACGTCCACCGC
>NZ_JBJHPC010001201.1:0-576 GCF_045257485.1 Streptomyces sp. YS-3
CCCCGACACCCCTTCGGGCGCTCCCAGCAGCCCGGTGAAGCCCTCCGAAGGCCCCTCGACGCGGCCCTCCGCGGCGCCGGCCCCGTCCTCCTCCTGCCCGGCGCAGCTGCGCAAGCAGAACGAGTGCGGCGAGGTTGCCCCGGCGGCTCCCCTGGGCGGCGACGGCGGCGGAACGTCCGCGGCCACGGTCGCCGCGGTGACCCTGGGCGTGCTCGCGGCGCTGGTGCTGCCGCTGCTGCCGTGGCTGTGGCGGGTACGGGTCCGGTCCCGGCGGCTGGCCCGGGCCGGGCACCCGGACGCCGACCCGGTCACCGCCACGCTGACGGTGTGGCGGGAGGTCATCGACACGGCCTGGGACCACGGCATCGTCCCCGACGACTCGCTGACGCCCCGCAAGGCGGCGGCCCGCATGGTGCGGCTGGGCGGTCTGGACGGCCCGGCGGCGGAGTCGGTGCACCGGGCGGCGAGCGCGGTGGAACAGGTCCTGTACGCCCCCACGCCCCGGCCCCCCACGGGCCTTTCGGAGGCGGCCCACGACATCCGCGCGGGCCTGCGCGCGTCCCTGCGCCCCTGGCC
>NZ_JBJHPC010001202.1:0-573 GCF_045257485.1 Streptomyces sp. YS-3
TTCACCCGAACGCCTCGGTATTCTCTACCTGACCACCTGAGTCGGTTTAGGGTACGGGCCGCCATGAAACTCGCTAGAGGCTTTTCTCGACAGCATAGGATCATCCACTTCACCACAATCGGCTCGGCATCAGGTCTCAGCCTTAATGTGTGACGGATTTGCCTAYCACACGGCCTACACCCTTACCCCGGGACAACCACCGCCCGGGCTGGACTACCTTCCTGCGTCACCCCATCGCTTACCTACTACAAGTCTGGTTCGTCGGCTCCACCACTCCCCTTTGTCCGAAGACTCCAGGGCGGCTTCACGGACTTAGCATCGCCTGATTCGATATTGGGCGTTTCAAAGCGGGTACCGGAATATCAACCGGTTGTCCATCGACTACGCCTGTCGGCCTCGCCTTAGGTCCCGACTTACCCTGGGCAGATCAGCTTGACCCAGGAACCCTTAGTCAATCGGCGCACACGTTTCTCACGTGTGTATCGCTACTCATGCCTGCATTCTCACTCGTGAACCGTCCACCACTAGCTTCCGCTGCGGCTTCACCCGGCACACGACGCTCCCCTACCCATC
>NZ_JBJHPC010001203.1:0-572 GCF_045257485.1 Streptomyces sp. YS-3
CTACGCGGCCGTATCGAGGCGGACCTGCGACGCGGCGCCACCCTACGCGGCCGTATCGAGGCGGACCTGCGACGCGGCGCCACCGCCCACCTCCCCGCCGAGCTCACCGCGCTGATCGAGACCCGCCCGTACGACGAACCCCTGCACGCGCAGCTCATCCGCGCCCTGCGCGCCGAGGGGCGTACGGCCGACGCCCTGCTGGCGTTCGAGACCGCCCGCCGCACCCTCGCCGACTCCCTCGGCACCGACCCCGGCCCCGAACTGACCGCCCTCCACCGGGAACTGCTCAACCCCGTCCCCGAGGCGCGGGGCAATCTGCGGCCCCGGCTCACCTCCTTCGTCGGCCGCGAGCCCGAACTCGCCGCCATCCGGCAGGACCTGGCCGCGCACCGGCTCGTCACCCTCACCGGGCCCGGCGGCTCCGGCAAGACGCGGCTGGCCGAGGAGGCCGCCGCGCACAGCCCCGCCTGGCTCGTGGAGCTCGCCCCGCTCGACCACCCGGACGCCGTCCCCGGAGCCGTCGTCTCCGCGCTCGGGCTGCGCGAGACGACCCTGCTCGGACGGTACGGGCG
>NZ_JBJHPC010001204.1:0-571 GCF_045257485.1 Streptomyces sp. YS-3
CCACCACCCGAATCCCCAGAGCCACACCCCCACCACTCCCCGTGATCTAACATCTGGCGCGTGCCGCGCTCATATGCAAGCCCGCCCGTGAGGAACCTGCTGCGCCGATACGCGTCCCTCGGCGAGCCCCTCACCTGCGAACCCGTCGCCCAGGGCCTCCTCAACCGCGGCTACCGCCTCGCCACCACCCGCGGCGAGTTCTTCCTCAAGCACCACCTCGACGGGGACCGCGAGGCCATCGTCCGCCAGCACGACGCCACCCGCAGCCTCCAGGCGCTCGGCGTCCCCGTCGCACCCCCCGTACCGGACGCCGACGGCGACACCGTCACCGTCCTCGGGGGCCGCTGCTACGCCCTGCACCCCTGGGTCCACGGCCGCCACCGCGACGGCGCCCAGCTCGGCGCCGTCGGCTCGGGGCGGCTCGGCGCTCTCCTCGGGCTCGTCCACATCTGCCTGGAACAGGTCATGGAGGGACGCGGCCCCGCCGCCGACCACCCCAGCGCCGACCCCGCCGACACCTTCGCCCTCATCGACGACCTGCTCACCCTCGCCCGCGCAGCCGGTGCTCGGC
>NZ_JBJHPC010001205.1:0-567 GCF_045257485.1 Streptomyces sp. YS-3
ACCCCGGCCGCCCCGGGGACCCCGGCCGCCCCGGGGCGGCCGGGGTCCCCGGGGCGGCCGGGGTGGCCGAGGCCGGGCACGGTGACGGCGTCGCCCGTGCCGTGGCAGAGCAGCGGCGGCACCACGGCCCACTCCTCCCAGCCGAGCAGGGCGGGCAGGCGGTGGGCGGTGCCGGGGGTGGCGAAGAGGAGCATCCTGCCCCGGTGCCGGGCGACCGGCCCGGAGCCGGCGCCCTCGCCCCACAGCCGGTCGAGCATCCGGCGCCCGAAGACGGCGGGCACGCCGACCACGTCGAAGACCGAGCCGCAGGGGAGCACGACGGGGGCGTCCGGGCGGTCCTCCCACAGGGCAAGGGTGCTGCGCGGGTACGGGCTCGCCGACGCCAGCCATGCGGCGCCCTCGGGGGTCACCTCCCCGGCACCGTCATGGGGGAGCAGGGCCTCGTCGCGCCGCATGATGCTCATGGGTACTAGGTCTACGGGGTGCGGGTCCCCTGTCTGGGCGGATTACCGGAAACCGGGACAGGGGACCCGCACCCCGTAGACCTAGTACCCATGAGCATCATGC
>NZ_JBJHPC010001206.1:0-566 GCF_045257485.1 Streptomyces sp. YS-3
CCCCGGGCTCCCGCAGCGGCCACCACCGCTCCAGCCAGCGCGCGTCCGCGCCGGAGACGGGCGCGCCGAGGCGTTCGGTGCCGTCGGCGCGGACCAGGACCTCGCGCGGGACACCGTCGGCGTCGGCCTCGACGACGTCCACCGGCACGTTGTCCAGCCACTCGTTGGCGAACAGCAGGCCCCGGACGCCGGCCGGCGGCTCCGGGAGCCAGGTGATCCGCCCGTCGAGCCCCGGCGGACGCGCCGCGCGCTCGACGGCGTACGCCCGTACGGGGAATCCGGCGGGCAGCGCCGCCAGTACGCCGGTGACGAGCTCCCCGCGCCCCGCCGCCATGTCGACGAACGCCACCTCGCCGCCCCCGGGCTCCCCGGCCAGCTCCTCGGCCACCTCCTGAAGGAGGCGCGCCACGGCGCCGGCGAAGAGCGGTGAGGCGTGGACGGAGGTACGGAAGTGGCCCGCGGGGCCCTCGGGGCGCAGATAGAAGCCGTCGGGGCCGTACAGGGCCCGCTCGGTCGCCGCCCGCCAGCCGGACCAGCCCGACCCGGACCCGCCGGCCGAGCTGGAC
>NZ_JBJHPC010001207.1:0-566 GCF_045257485.1 Streptomyces sp. YS-3
CATCACCACCTGGTAGGTCTCCGTCCAGGCGGGCAGGTCCCCGCACTCCTCGAAGGTCACCACCAGGCGGTCACCGGGCCGCGTCGGATACCAGGGGGCCTGGGTGAGTTCCTCGTGGCCGGCCATCAGCGCGGACACCTCCCCGGGAAGATCCCGGTGACGCCTGGCGTCCGTAGCCCGCCCCACCGGCGACGTGGGCCCCTCGTGCTGCGTCATGGCTGCCCTCCCATCCTGCCCTGGGCACCCGCTGCGCCCCGGCCCGATGGCACGAGAAGCTGACAGGCAACTGCAAACCTGTCAACAGGCCCTAAAATATGGGCAACCCGTGCTTCCCGGACAAGTCGTGCCTACGTATGTGAGACGGGCTATCCGTGCCTGCACTGCCCGCGTGAGCGTCCCGCTCCTGCCCCCGTGCCGCTGATCCCTCCGGTCGCACGGCTCCCCGGCCCCGGCCGGCGCTTCCCCCGAGCATCGGCCGGGTCTCTCCGCTGAATCAGGTCAAGCCCCATGGGTGCGGGATCCGGCCCGGCCAGGGGGCAAGGTCGTCCGGGGTGGGGGCGGCCCTG
>NZ_JBJHPC010001208.1:0-560 GCF_045257485.1 Streptomyces sp. YS-3
AAGGAACGGCGATCGGTCGAACCGTCGGCTCCGACCCCCGGCACCGCCCCCGGGCCCGACGGCGGCACGCACTCTCGGACGCCCCCGCGGAAGCCGTCGACCCGTCCCACGGCCCAGCCGTCGCGTTCACCGTCGGCGCCGGCGGTCCGCTGAGACCGCCCGGCCCAGGGCCGGGGGTCGCCGAGCACGGACCGGCGGCCCGGTCGGCCCGGGTGCCGTGCCCGTGCCGTGTGGCCCAGGTCACGTACACGGAAAGTGTTATGACTCCGCCGCCTCCCGCTCTCCCATGTGCCGGACACCCCGGCAGCACCGGAGAGAGAGCGGAGCCCCATGCAGCACCACGACGACCACCCCCACGTCCGGCCCGCGCGCGACGGCCGGGCCACCCGCCGACGTGCGCACCGGCAGCGGTCCCGGCGGGCCACCGGCGCCGCCGTGGCCGGCACCGTGGCGGTCGCCGCCGTCGCCGGAGCGCTCCTGTGGCCGCGCTCCGAGGACCCCGCCGAGGCCGTACGCACCCAGGCGGCACCGGCCGCCGGGCACTCCCTCGCCCCCGACGC
>NZ_JBJHPC010001209.1:0-554 GCF_045257485.1 Streptomyces sp. YS-3
TACCCGCGCCCCCTTTTGGCCGGTGTTCGTCTGCGGGTGGTGGTGGGTTGCTCGCGCAGTTCCCCGCGCCCCTGAAAACCAGTGGTCGTGTGCGGGTTGKGGTSGGTTGCTCGCGCAGTTCCCCGCGCCCCTRRARGCCSGTGGCTGAGCTGGRTTCTCTGGCTGCGGCGCAGTACCTAAGGGGCGCGGGGAACTGCGCGACCRGCCCCCRCCGGCCCGCAGACGAACYCCTGGCAACAAGCCYCCACCSGCCCGCAGGCGAAATCAGGCTCTTCAGGGGCGCGGGCGTACCCCGGGTTCACCTACAAGCGCGGGGCGACGGCCTCCCGGGGCGTCGGTCCGTACCGGCCCCGGCCGGAGGGCAAGCGGCGGCGGCCCGCCGCGCGGCCCCGGCCGGGGCACCCACGTGAGGGAGAGAGGGACATGCTCGACCACCTGATCCGGCGCGCCACCGTCGCCGACGGCACCGGCGCCCCCGCCTACCCCGCGGACATCGGCATCCGAGCAGGCCGCGTCGAGGCGATAGCCGAGCCCGGCACCCTCGCCCCCCACAC
>NZ_JBJHPC010001210.1:0-553 GCF_045257485.1 Streptomyces sp. YS-3
CGGGATTCGGTCGTACCGGATTCGGTGGTACCGGCTACTTGCGGCCCACGAACTTCCACGCCGTCGGCAGCGCCCCCATGGCCAGCGCCGCCTTCAGCGCGCCTTCAGCGCGTCCCCGAGCAGGAACGGCGTCAGGCCGAGCGCCACCGCGCGCGTCAGGGACACGTCGGCCGAGGCCGCCAGGTACGGCACGCCCACCGCGTAGATGATCGCCGAGCCCAGCACCATCGTGCCCGCCGTGCGCAGCACCGAGCGGTCACGTACGGAGGGGGGCCCGGTCGCGCTCGTCGCGCGGCCGGGCCCCTCTGTGTCGTACGGGATTCGGTCGTACCGGATTCGGTGGTACCGGCTACTTGCGGCCCACGAACTTCCACGCCGTCGGCAGCGCCCCCATGGCCAGCGCCGCCTTCAGCGCGTCCCCGAGCAGGAACGGCGTCAGGCCGAGCGCCACCGCGCGCGTCAGGGACACGTCGGCCGAGGCCGCCAGGTACGGCACGCCCACCGCGTAGATGATCGCCGAGCCCAGCACCATCGTGCCCGCCGTGCGCAGCAC
>NZ_JBJHPC010000122.1:0-14744 GCF_045257485.1 Streptomyces sp. YS-3
CCCATGACCTCCCGGGAGTGGCGGGTCGGGACCATGCCCAGGTGCCAGGCCTGCCAGTTGTCCTCCAGCTCCACGCCCCGCTCCAGCATCAGCGCGTACGCCTCCGCGCAGTCCTCCAGTTTGCTGTCGCGGGTCGGGTGGTGGGCGCGGATCAGCTGGGACAGCTCCTCCTGGGCCACCGCGACCCCGATCTCGGAGCCGCCCGCCGAGGCGTACGGCAGCAGGGTGCAGCGCAGGAAGCGGGCCCAGTCGCCGCCCCGGCGGTCCCCGTAGGAGTCGAACAGCTCGACCGCCTCGTCGCACAGCCGCAGCGCCTGGGGCGCGCGGTTGTTGCCCGCGTCGATCACGGCCAGCTCCAGACAGGTCCAGGCCTCGCCGTGGGCCACCCCGATGCGGTGGAAGTCGGCGCGGGCGTCGACCAGGAGCTGGCGGGCGAAGCCGGAGTTGCGCAGGTTGCCGGTCTGCGCGGCGCGCTGGTCGCGGGTCACCCGGCCCGAGTGGTGGCGGGCGCAGGCCAGCCCGTACACGTCCCGCATCCGCGAGAACATCGTCCGGGCCCGCTCCAGCTCGCGGACCGCCTGGTCGCGGTCGCCGCGCTCCTCCAGGGCCTGGCCCAGGTAGTACAGCGTCCACGCCTCGCCCCGCGCGTCCTCCTGCTCGCGGTGGCGCGACAGGGCCTGGCGGAGCCCGTCGACGGCCGGGGACGGGTCGCCGTCCACCAGGCGGGCCCGGGCCAGCTGGGTCAGGGCCCAGGCCTCGCCGCGGCCGTCGCGGGTGCGGCCGTACAGGTCGAGCGCGGTGCGCAGGGCCTCCTCCGCGGGCGCCACCTCGCCCATCCGCAGACACACCTGGCCCAGCTGGAAGTGGGTCCATGCCTCGCCGTGCAGTGACTCGCCCTCGCGGTGCAGGGTCAGCGCGGTGTCCAGCAGGGTCAGCGCTTCCGCGAGGTTCGCGCGGTCGCGCTCGACGGCCGCCAGGGCGTGCAGCGACCAGGCCCGGTCCTCGTCCTGCTCGGGCGCGGCCTGGAGGTCGATGGCCTCGCGCAGCTTGGCCGCCGCCTCGGTGAGGTTGCCCTGATGGTGCAGGGTGATGCCGAGCGAGGCGAGCGCGAGCGCCGCGCCCGCGTCGTTCTGCGCCTCCCGGTAGAGGCCGACCACCGAGGTCAGCGTGGTGCGGGCGGTGTCGAGCTCGCCGAGCTGACGGGCCGCGATGCCGGTGCGCCACCGTACCGAGCGCTCCAGCAGGCCCTGGTCGACGGCCTGGGACAGCTCGCTGATCTCGCCGAGCCGGTAGAGGTCGCCGCGCAGCAGGCAGTAGTCGCAGAGCGCGCCCAGCAGGTTGAGTACGGCCTGCTGGTTGATGTCCTCCGCGTCGCGCAGCGCGGCCGTGATGAAGCTCGACTCGTCGTCCAGCCAGCGCAGGGCCGCGTCCAGCGAGGTGAAGCCGTGGCTGCCGAACTGCCCGGCGCGGGTGGAGAGTTTGCCGTCGACCATACGGATCACCGCGTCGGCGAGGTCCGCGTAGTTCTGGATCAGCCGCTCCTGCGCGGCGGTGCGCTCGGTGGCCTCCTCCTCGTCGAGCAGACGGGCCCGCGCGAACGCCCGTACGGTGTCGTGCAGCCGGTAGCGGTCGGCGCGGACCCGGTCGATCAGGCCCGCCCGCGCCAGATCGGCCAGCAGACGGCCCGCCTCCGCCTCACCGGTGGCCAGCAGCGCCGCCGCGGCTGCCGCGCCCAGCGAGGCCCGCCCGGCGAGGGCGAGGCGCCGCAGCAGCCGGCGCGACTGTTCGCCCTGGTCGGTGTAGCGCAGCCACAGGGCCCGCTCGACGGGCGCCACCGGGCCGTACGCCCCGAGGTCCGCCGCCAGCGTCCGGGCGTCGCGCGAGCCCAGCGAGGAGCCCGCGACGCGCAGCGCGAGCGGCAGGCCGCCGCACAACTCCCGTACGGCGGTGGCGGCTTCGGTGTCCTTGAGGGCGTAGGGCTCCTTGGCGTCCTCCTGGGCCGACTCGCGCAGGAGCTCCTGCGCGCCCGCCTCGTCCAGCGGCTCCACCGCCAGCTGGTGCACCCACGCCGGGAAGTCCTCGGGCAGCTCCAGTGGCCGCGCGGCCGTCACCAGGACCAGGCTGTCGGACCGCTCGGGCACCAGGGTGCGCACCTGCTCGGCGTCGACGGCGTCGTCCAGGACCACGGTGACGGGAAGGCCGGTCAGATGCTGGTGGTAGAGCTCGGCGAGCCGGCGCACCTGCTGGTCGGCCGACGACCTTCCCCGAGCTCTCGACTCCGCTCGAGCAGGGGAGACCCCATCTCGGAACAGCAGTTGCTCGCGGGGCGCGCCGAGCCGGTTGAGCAGGTGCAGCAGCGCGTCACGGGTCGGCAGGGGGGTCTGCGCGGCCTGGGTGCCCTGGCCGCCGCCGCGCAGATCCACCAGGCAGGCGCCCCGGAACTGGTCCCGCAGCTGATGGGCCGCCCGTACCGCCAGCGTGGTGCGGCCCACGCCCGCCGGGCCGTGCAGCACCACCACCGTGGGGCGGGTCTCGGTCGCCGCGCGCGCCGAGTGCACCCACTGCGCGATGCGGGCCAGCTCCGCGCGCCGCCCCGAGAACGGCCCCTGCGGCTGGGGCAGATGGCCGAACGACTGCTCCAGGACCGAACGCCGCCGGGCCGCCGCGCTCTTGTCCGTGCCGCGCAGCTGGGTCGGTACGGAGGTGCTCGTCTTCTTGCCGGTACGGGCCGCCGGAACCGTCATGCGCTGCTGGTCCAGGAACGGGCGGATGCCCCGTACGTCCAGGGCGGTCAGCCACTGGAGCCGCAGCTGCTCGGCGCCGCCCGGACGGCCGAGCTCGCCCGCGCGCCGGTGGGCGGCCGGCCAGTGCGCGGCGGTGACCCGGACGACGGTGGTCGCGGCCCCGGCGACGGCGACGGCCGCCCCGGCGCCGACCGCCGGTCCCGTGCCGGTGCCCAGCGCCGTGTCCGCGACGACGGCGGCGACGGCCGCGACGGCGGTCACCAGGAACGCCGTGCCCGCCTTCTCGCGCGCGAACAGGGCGCCGAGCGTCGGCTGCCCGGCCTGTGCCTCGTCCAGCGCCCGGGTGTACGCCGTGTACTCCTCCTCGGCGCTCGCGGCCAGCGCGTCCAGCGCCGCCCGGCCGCGTGTCAGCAGCGCGTCGGCGTCGGCACGTCCGCCGGAGCGGCGCACCTCCTCCTCGACCGCGCGTGCCAACAGCCGTTCGGCCTCAGCCCGATGGCCGTCCCGCATGTGGTCCCCCTCCGAGAGCGTCCGGTGCGACATGAGTCCCGGTCGAGTGTGCCGGTGGTGTCAAGTGTTCCGCGTGCCGCGCGTCGGCGCGAGGGAGCCGCCGGATCACGCCACCCGTGGGGGAGGATGGGCCCATGTCGAACCGCCTGGCCCATGAGACGTCCCCGTATCTGCTCCAGCACGCCGACAACCCCGTCGACTGGTGGCCCTGGTCGCCCGAGGCGTTCGCCGAGGCACGCGAGCGCGGGGTGCCGGTGCTGCTCAGCGTCGGGTACAGCAGTTGCCACTGGTGCCATGTGATGGCCCATGAGTCGTTCGAGGACGCCCCCACCGCCGCGTACCTGAACGAGCACTTCGTCAACGTCAAGGTCGACCGCGAGGAGCGGCCGGACGTCGACGCCGTCTACATGGAGGCGGTGCAGGCGGCGACCGGCCGGGGTGGCTGGCCGATGACGGTCTTCTTGACGCCCGGCGCGGAGCCGTTCTACTTCGGCACCTACTTCCCGCCCGAGCCGCGCCACGGCATGCCCTCGTTCCGGCAGGTCCTGGAGGGGGTGCGGGCCGCGTGGGCGGACCGGCGCGAGGAGGTGGACGAGGTCGCCGCGAAGGTCGTACGGGACCTGTCCGAGCGCGAGCTGGTGTACGGCGGGGGCGCCGGGGTGCCCGGCCAGGAGGAGCTGGCGGGCGCGCTGCTCGGGCTGACGCGGGACTACGACGAGCGGCACGGCGGCTTCGGCGGCGCGCCCAAGTTCCCGCCGTCGATGACGCTGGAGTTCCTGCTGCGCCACCACGCGCGCACGGGCGCGGAGGGCGCGCTGGAGATGGCCGCCGACACCTGCGAGCGGATGGCGCGCGGCGGCATCTACGACCAGTTGGGCGGCGGCTTCGCGCGCTACTCGGTCGACCGCGAGTGGGTGGTGCCGCACTTCGAGAAGATGCTTTACGACAACGCGCTGCTGTGCCGGGTGTACGCGCATCTGTGGCGGGCCACCGGTTCGGAGCTGGCGCGCCGGGTGGCGCTGGAGACGGCTGACTTCATGGTCCGCGAGCTGCGTACCGCCGAGGGCGGCTACGCCTCGGCGCTGGACGCCGACAGCGACGACGGCAGTGGCCGGCACGTCGAGGGCGCGTTCTACGTGTGGACGCCCGCGCAGCTCGCCGAGGTGCTGGGCGAGAAGGACGGGGCGGCGGCGGCCCGGCACTACGGGGTCACCGAGGAGGGCACCTTCGAGGAGGGGGCCTCGGTCCTCCAACTCCCCTCCGACGGCGGCCCGGTGGCGGCGGACGTACGGGAGCGGCTCTTCGAGGCGCGCGAGCGGCGACCGCGTCCGGGCCGGGACGACAAGGTCGTCGCCGCCTGGAACGGTCTGGCGATCGCCGCGCTGGCGGAGACCGGCGCGTACTTCGACCGGCCGGACCTGATCGAGCGGGCGACCGAGGCGGCGGACCTGCTGGTGCGGGTCCACATGGACGACCGCGCGCGGCTGTCGCGTACGTCCAAGGACGGCCGGGCGGGCTCGAACGACGGGGTGCTGGAGGACTACGCCGATGTGGCGGAGGGCTTCCTGACGCTCGCGGGTGTGACGGGGGAGGGAGCGTGGCTGGAGTTCGCCGGGTTCCTGCTCGACCTCGTCCTGGACCGGTTCACCGGCGGGGGCGGGGTGCTCTACGACACCGCGCACGACGCCGAGAAGCTGATCAGGCGCCCGCAGGACCCCACGGACAGCGCCACCCCGTCGGGCTGGACGGCGGCGGCGGGCGCGCTGCTCTCGTACGCCGCGCACACCGGCTCCACTCCCCACCGGGCGGCGGCCGAGGCCGCGTTGGGCGTGGTGAAGGCGCTGGGGCCGCGCGCCCCGAGGTTCATCGGCTGGGGTCTGGCGACCGCCGAGGCGCTGCTCGACGGTCCCCGCGAGGTGGCCGTGGTGGGCGAGCCCGGGGGTGAGCTGCACCGGGCCGCGCTGCTGGGCCGGGCGCCGGGCGCGGTGGTGGCGGTGGGCGAGTCGGGCGGCGCGGAGTTCCCGCTGCTGGTGGACCGCCCGCCGGTCGACGGGGGCCCGGCGGCGTACGTGTGCCGCCACTTCACCTGCGAGGCCCCGGTGACCAGCGCGGACGACCTGGCGAGGGCGCTGTCCTGAGCGGGCGCGCCGGTTCCCCGCGCCCGGTCGGGGCGCGGGGAACCGTGGGTGCGCGACTGACGTCCGGTCAGCTGTCGTTCTTGAAGATGCCGATGTAGTACCAGTCGCCCCGGTCCGGCGCCATCCAGGCGGGGACCCACTCGTCCTGCGAGCCGAGCCACCGGCCACCGCTCTGGCCGCAGGTCCTGTCGGTCCACTTGCTGAAGTGCATGGAGTCGCGCCACCACCAGCCGCCGAAGCGGGTCTCGTAGCCGGGCGTGGCCAGGCAGGCGTGGGCGGGGCGGCCCTGCTGGTCCAGGCCGTCGATCTTGATGGACGCGACCTGGTGCGTCTCGTCGCGGATGACGATCTGCTGTCCGTTGGTGCCCGCGAACGCGGTCCCGCCGGTGGCGGCGACGCCCGCGAACGCCAGCGCGCCGGTGGCGGCGGCCATGGTGAACTTCCTGCCCATACCCATGAGTTGATCCCCCTGGTGAAGCCCGAACGAGCTCGGTCAAGCCCGTTCGAACACAAATGATCACGTGCGGGGGAGATCGTACGACACGTCGGGGCGTGCCCGTGCGCAGCCGTGACCGGGCGCTCGGTCCGATATGATCACCACATCATCGGCGGTCGACGGGGGAAACCGACGCCGAGGTGACGCGGGGGAAAACAGCTCTGGAGTACCGGTAGATCCGCCATGCCCGCAGGGGTGCCGGCGGCGGCGCCGCCATGCCGGAACACCTCTCTCCGCTCGCAGGATTCACGCACCCCCGAGTCCCGAGCCCCGCTCACCGGAGAGAGAGACATGGCGGACGAGAAGGTCCTTGCTGCCCAGAGGTGGGTCAACGCCACCTATGCCACGGTTCCCGGCTATGCGAGGTGCCCCGAGGACGGGCGCACCGGCTGGTCGACGATGTTCTCGTTGACGATGGCGCTCCAGGCCGAGCTGGGTATGGCCCCGCTGGTCGCGAGCTTCGGACCGGGGACGCTGGCGACGCTGGCCAAACGCGACGACATCGGCCCGAGCGAGCAGAACGTCAACATCAAGAAGATCGTCGAGCACGCGCTGTTCTGCAAGGGGTACTGGGGTGGCGACGGCACGGGCGCGTACGCCGCCGTCACCGAGAGGTCGGTCCGGGCGCTGAAGGACGACGCGGGCATCGACGCCACCAACGGCCTGGTGTCGCCCAAGGTCTTCAAGGCGCTGCTCAGCATGGACGCCTACGTCTCGTCCCCCCTGGGCGGCACCGACCGGGTCCGCGCGGTCCAGCGCTGGCTCAACGGGCGCTACTTCACCCGCTCGTCGTTCTTCGTCGGGCCCGCCGACGGCGTGTACTCCCGCGATGTGCAGAAGTCGCTGATGAAGGCGATCCAGTACGAGCTGGGCATCCCCGACGAGCAGGCCACCGGTGCGTTCGGGCCCGGCACCCAGGCGGGGCTGAAGAACCACACCGTCAAGGAGGGCGACTCGGGGATCTGGGCGCAGCTCTTCTCGGCGGCGTGCGTGTTCAACTCGCCGATCCCCAACGCCAAGGGCGACGAGGACGTCGCCACCACGTTCCGGGACACGTTCGACGCGAAGCTCACCGAGTGGGTGAAGATCTTCCAGCGGTTCTCCGAGCTGGACACCCGTGACGGCCGGGGCGACTACCGCACCTGGGCCCAGCTGCTGGTCTCCACCGGTGACCCGGACCGCCCCACCGGCGCCTGCGACACCCGCTTCAGGATCACCCGGCCGCGCGCCGACGCCCTGTTCAGGGCGGGCTACACCCATGTCGGCCGCTACCTGTTCGATCCGCCGGGCAGCACGCTCGACAAGAACATCAAGGACGGCGAGCTGGCCGACATCTTCGCCGCCGGTCTGAGCGTCTTCCCGATCTACCAGGACAACGCCCGCCGCCTCCAGGACTTCACCTATGCGCAGGGCTTCGCGCACGCGCTGAACGCCCACTCCTGCGCCGAGGGCTACGGCTTCAACCGCGGTACGGTCATCTACTTCGCGGTCGACTACGACGCCACCGCGGACGAGATCGCGTCGAACATCGTGCCCTACTTCAAGGGCGTCCAGGCCGGGCTCGCCAACCGCGGCGCCCGGTACGTCCACGGCGTCTACGGCTCGCGGAACGTGTGCACGCAGGTCGGCAAGGACACCGACGCCCGCTACTCCTTCGTCTCCGGCATGTCCTGGGGCTTCTCCGGGAACCTCGGCTTCCCGCTGCCGCCGAACTGGGCGTTCAACCAGATCAAGGAGTTCAGGTTCGGCTCCGGCGCCGACTCGTTCGACCTGGACAACGACGCGCACCGCAGTGGCAGCGACACCGGCCAGAACACCGTGCACGCGACCGCGGACCCGGCCTCCGTGTTCGTCGACTACATCACCAAGCTCTACCCGCTCGCGCTCCAGTTCGAGAAGGGTGACCCGAACCAGCTCGTGATGGAGTACGGGCGCCAGAAGACGTACGGCGGGGCGAAGTGGTGGGCGCTCATAGGCGGGCCCAACCCCGACTTCATCAAGTTCGCGAACGGCAAGGGCGCGTCGCTGCTCCAGGAGTTCAAGGACCCGGTCACCGGGGCCATGATCGGGGCCGAGCACCTGCTGGCGGCGGCCAACGGCCACTACGTCAGGCCGCAGAAGGACGGCGACGTCAGGACGGTCGGCGCCGGCGACTTCGCGGGATGGGGCGGTGACCTGGTCACGCTCTACGGCGAGTGGAGGCGCGACGTCAAGGCGTATCCGTCCGGATACGACTACTGCAAGGCGAAGTTCGCGAAGGTCGGTGTGATCTCCACCTTCGGCTTCACCGACCTGATCGAGGACGCCGACGGCTATCTGATCGCCCGCCGGGTGGAGCAGGGCGGAAACCTGCTCGGTGTCGTCCGTGAGCACTACGGCATGGGGGAGCGCGACGCCGGTGTCCTGACCCGCTTCCGGGACTACTTCGCGCAGCGGTTCGGCGGCAGCACCGACTACGCCGTGACCATGGCCCGCTCGGTCCTGCTGAAGGAGATCGACCCGGTCCTCGCCGCCGGGCGCGAGCAGCTCATCAAGGACATCGCGGGCGGGAGCGCCGCGATGCCGGGCGACCTCCCCGACTCCGCCCTCACCGACTTCTGCCGGGGCTTCGCGGACGGGCTCCACGACCGCGCCCTCCAGGAAGCCAACGCCAGGGGCCTCTAGGTCCGGGACGAGAGTGACGAGAGTGATGAGGAACCGAACCATGAGTGATGCCATGACGCGGTCGGCGCGCATCGACCGCCGCCGCTTCCTGGTGGCCGGCGCGGGTGTCGCCGGTGGCGCGGCGCTGGTCGCGGGCGGGACCGCGGGGACGGCCCGCGCGGCCACGCCCCCGGCCGTCCCCGCGGTCCCGGCGGCCCCGGCCGCGACAGAGTGGCGGGGCCGAACCTCCGCCAACGGCTGGCCCGTCGTAACCTCGGCGCCGTCGCACCGGGTCGAGGGCGCGGGCGGGCTCGGCTTCACGGCGCTGGACGGCGACGTGGCCACCGTGCTCACCCACGTGGTGCGCCGCTACCACTACGAGCTGCACACGCTGGGCGCGGGCGAGGTCGTCGGCCACACCACCGCTCGGGCGGGGGCGGCGCCGTACGAGAGCAACCATCTCTCGGGGACGGCGGTCGCGATCCGGCCGCTGCTGTATCCGGTGCGCTCGCGCGACGGCTTCTTCCCGCACGAGCTGGTGGTCGTCCGCGACATCCTGGCGGACCTGGAGGGCGTGGTGAAGTGGGGCGGCGACGAGCCGGTCCCCAAGGAGTCGCACTTCCAGATCGACGTCCGTCCCGGTGACTCGGGGCTGCGCCGGGTGGCCGCGAAGCTGCGGAGTTGGGAGCTGAGGCCCGGTGAGGGTGCGGGCGCCATCGACGCCCTCGCGCCGGGACGTCTGAAGGCGGCGAAGGCCCTGGCCGCGCGCCAGCGCTGACCGTCGGGGGTCCGGGGCTCCGCCCCGGGCCCCTTCCGGGCTCTCCCCCCACGGGCGACGGCTCAGCCCCGCAGCCCGTTCCCGATCGTGTTCAGGGAGCGCTGCACCAGCTCCACCAGGTCGTCCCTGTGGTCGCGTTCGGCCCAGTACACGGTCGCCTCGTAGATCGTCCCCAGCGCCGCCATCGAGAACGCCCGCACCTCCAGGTCGTCCTCCGCGCGGCCGGTCCGCTCCGCCAGTACCCCGTTCAGCAGCCGGCTGGTGAGCGCGATCGACTGCATCAGGCGGGACCGCAGCGCGGGCACCCGGACCAGCAGACCCGTGCGCTGGATCATCTCCTCGCGGTCGGTCTCCAGGGCGAGCCGGGTCGCCTTGACCACGACGTGGCGCAGGGAGTCCAGGGGCGCTTCGTCCGCGGGGCGGGCCCGCAGCTCGGCGACCATGACCGGGTCGTACTCGTCCGTGAGGACGATGTCCTCCTTGGTGGGGAAGTAGCGGAACACCGTGGACGGCGAGACCTCGGCCGCCTCGGCGATCTGCTCGACCGTCGTCGCGTCGTACCCCTGCTCGGCGATCAGCCGGTAGGTGGCGCGCCGGATCGCGACGCGGGTCTTGAGCTTCTTGCGTTCGCGCAGCCCGAGCTGCGGCTGCATGTCCTCGGCGACGGAGTCGAGGGAACGGGTGCGAGAGGTGGCGGCCATGTCGACATTCTCAGGCATCCACGGCGTCCCCGGCGTCCGAGGCCCCCACCGGCGCCTTCGGCGGGTCCGGCACCACCGGGCGCGGCGGCTCGCGCCCCGGCAGCAGCGCCACCGCGAGCAGCGCCGTGACCAGGGCCGCCATCCCGCACACCAGCAGCACCGTGGACATGCCGTGGACGTACGCGGAGTCGGCCGACGCGGCGAGCCGGGCGTCGCCCAGACGCGCCGCCACCAGGTGCGCGGCCACCACCGAGTCGCCCGCCCGGTCCGCGAGCGGCCCCGGCACCCCGGCCGTGTCGAGCCGGTCGGTGAACACGCCCGCGAGCAGCGAGCCCAGCAGCGCGATCCCGATCGCGCTGCCCACCTGGCGTACGGTCATCAGCAGTCCGGACCCGCTGCCCGCGCGGTCGGGCGGCAGGGTGGCCAGGGCCGCCGTCATCGCGGGGACCATGGCGAAGCCGAAGCCGAGCCCGGTGAGCGTCAGCCACAGCGCGGTGAAGCCGTAGCCGCTCTCCACCGTGGTGCGGCTGCCGAGGAAGGCCGCCAGGGCGAGCACCACCAGGCCCGCGCCGATCGTGCCGCGCGCCCCGCACCTCCGCACCAGCGGCTCGCCGGCCTTGGCCGCGACCATCAGACCGCCCATCAGCGGCAGCATCCGCAGCCCGGTGCCGAAGGCGTCGTTGCCGAGCACCGCCTGGAGGTACTGGGGCAGGACGAACATCAGCCCCGCGAGGATGAACATCACCAGCGTCGCGGCCAGCGTGTTCAGCAGGAACGGCCGGTGGGCGAGGAGCGCCATGTCGAGCATCGGCCGCGGCACCCGCCGCTCCCGTACCACCAGGGCCGCGAGCAGTACCGCGCCCGCGGCGAGCGTGGTGAGGACCAGCGGGTCGCCCCAGCCGCGGGTCGGCGCCTCGATGATGCCGTAGATCAGCGAGCCCAGGCCCGCGGCGGTGAGCGCGGTGGAGAGGGCGTCGACCCGCGGCGCGGCCGGGTCGCTGGTCTCGGGGAGCAGGAAGGCGCAGGCGGCGATGCCGATCGCGACCATCGGCACGTTGATCAGGAAGACCGAGCCCCACCAGAAGTGGTTGAGCAGGAAGCCGCCGATGATCGGGCCGAGGGGCAGACCGAGGGCGGAGGAGGCGGTGACGATGGAGACGGCCTTGGTGCGCTCCTCGGCGGGGAAGAGCGAGGGCAGTACGGCCAGGGCGAGCGGCATCACGAGGGCCGCGCCTATCCCCATGACCGCGCGGGCCGCGATGACCGCGTCGACGCTGCCGGTCAGCGCGCCGATGAGGGAACCGGCGAGGAAGACGCCGAGTCCGGCTATCAGCATCCGGCGGCGGCCGAAGCGGTCGCCGAGCAGTCCGGCCGGGAGCATGAGCGCGGCGAAGACGACGACGTAGGCGTCGGCCATCCACTGCTGCTGGCCGGTGGTGGCGCCGAGCTGCTGGGCCATGGTCGGCAGCGCGACGTTGAGGATCGTCATGTCGAAGCCGAGCACGAGCATGCTCGCGACCATCGCCCCCAGCGCCCACCAGCGCCGTGGATCGGGACCGGACCTCGGCGTCATGGCAGTCATGGCACACCTCCGTAAGAGTTACTGTCAAGTGACAGTAACTCTCAAAAGGTGGTCACGGTCAAGCGTGCCGGTAGGCGACCAGCGAGATGCCGACGTAGTGGACGACGAACGCGGCCAGCGTCAGGGAGTGGAAGACCTCGTGGAAACCGAACCAGCGCGGCGAGGGGTTGGGGCGCTTGAGGCCGTAGATCACCCCGCCCGCGCTGTAGAGCAGTCCGCCGACGACGACCAGGACGAGCACCGCGACGCCGCCGGTGTGCAGGAAGTCGGGCAGGAAGAAGACCGCCGCCCAGCCCATCGCTATGTAGCAGGGCGTGTAGAGCCAGCGCGGGGCGCCGACCCAGAAGACGCGGAAGGCTATGCCGGCGAGCGCCGCCGCCCACACCGCCCAGAGCAGGACGCGCCCGGTGGAGTCCGGCAGGAGCAGCAGGGTGAGCGGGGTGTAGGTGCCCGCGATGATCAGGAAGATGTTGGCGTGGTCCAGCCGGCGCAGCACCGCCTCGCCGCGTGGCCCCCATTCGCCCCGGTGGTACAGGGCGCTGACGCCGAAGAGCAGACAGGCGGTCAGGGCGTAGATCCCGCAGGCGACACGCCCGCGGGTGGAGTGGGCGAGCGCGGTGAGCGCGAGGCCGGAGACCACCGCCGCCGGGAACATTCCGGCGTGCAGCCAGCCGCGCAGTCTGGGCTTCAGGGGCCCGGTCGGCGAGAGCGCCGTCACCTGATCAGTCATGTCCCGCATGCTACCTACGCCTCCGTAGGTTACGGATGGGGGCGGCCGGTAACCGTATGCCCGCCCCGTGCCCGGAGGTGAACATCTGGTGTCGAGTGGCGATGCTCACGTGAGAGTGCCTCTGGACATATGGGCGAGCGGCACGGATGATCAGATGAGTGCGGTCGGCACCGGATGAGCGCCAGGTAACACCGAAGCGTCCGGGTCGCAGCCCCCACGGGGCAACGAACGAAGAGACCCTCACAAGGGAATCACCGAACCCTCTACAAGGAGCGATCGTGGCGCGCGACATCGCGGCTCCCCTTTCCGTCCCGACCAACCACCAGGAACTGATCTCCTGGGTAGACGAGATCGCGGCCATCACCCAGCCGGACCGGGTGGTCTGGTGCGACGGCTCCGAGGCCGAGTACGAGCGGCTGTGCGAGGAGCTCGTCGCCAGGGGGACGTTCAAGAAGCTCGACCCGATCAAGCGCCCGAACTCCTACTACGCCGCGTCCGACCCGACCGATGTCGCCCGGGTCGAGGACCGCACCTTCATCTGCTCCGAGAAGGAGGAGGACGCGGGGCCGACCAACCACTGGAAGGCCCCGGCGGAGATGAAGGCCATCTTTACCGGAGAAGGAAACAGCTTCGCGGGCGAGAAGGGGATCTTCCGGGGTTCGATGCGCGGTCGCACGATGTACGTCGTGCCCTTCTGCATGGGCCCGCTCGGCTCGGACCTCTCCGCCATCGGCGTCGAGATCACCGACTCCGCCTACGTCGCCGTCTCCATGCGCACCATGACCCGCATGGGGCAGCCGGTCCTCGACGAGCTCGGCACCGACGGCTTCTTCGTCCGGGCCGTCCACACGCTCGGCGCGCCGCTGGCCGAGGGCGAGGCCGACGTGCCGTGGCCCTGCAACTCCACCAAGTACATCTCGCACTTCCCCGAGACCCGCGAGATCTGGTCCTACGGCTCGGGCTACGGCGGCAACGCGCTCCTCGGCAAGAAGTGCTACGCGCTGCGCATCGCCTCCGTCATGGCGCGCGACGAGGGCTGGCTCGCCGAGCACATGCTCATCCTCAAGCTCACCCCGCCGCAGGGCGAGTCCAAGTACGTCGCCGCGGCCTTCCCGTCCGCCTGCGGCAAGACCAACCTCGCCATGCTGGAGCCCACGATCTCCGGCTGGACCGTCGAGACCATCGGCGACGACATCGCGTGGATGCGGTTCGGCGAGGACGGCCGGCTGTACGCGATCAACCCCGAGGCCGGGTTCTTCGGCGTCGCCCCGGGCACCGGTGAGCACACCAACGCCAACGCGATGAAGACCCTGTGGGGCAACTCCGTCTTCACCAACGTCGCGCTCACCGAGGACGGCGACGTGTGGTGGGAGGGCATGACCGAGGAGGCGCCCGCGCGTCTGACGGACTGGAAGGGCAACGCCTGGACGCCGGACTCCGAGACCCCGGCCGCCCACCCGAACGCCCGTTTCACCGTCCCGGCCGGCCAGTGCCCGACGATCGCCCCCGAGTGGGAGGACCCCAAGGGCGTCCCGATCTCCGCGATCCTCTTCGGCGGCCGTCGCGCCTCCGCCGTCCCGCTGGTGACCGAGTCCTTCGACTGGAACCACGGCGTCTTCCTCGGCGCCAACGTCGCCTCCGAGAAGACCGCCGCCGCCGAGGGCAAGGTCGGTGAGCTGCGCCGCGACCCGTTCGCGATGCTGCCGTTCTGCGGCTACAACATGGGCGACTACATGGCCCACTGGGTCAAGGTCGGCGCCGACGCCGTGGCGAAGGGGGATGCCGCCAAGCTCCCCAAGATCTACTACGTGAACTGGTTCCGCAAGAACGACGCCGGCAAGTTCGTGTGGCCCGGCTTCGGCGAGAACAGCCGCGTCCTGAAGTGGATCGTGGAGCGCCTGGAGGGCAGGGCCGAGGGTGTCGAGACCCCGATCGGCGTCCTGCCGACGAAGGAGTCCCTGGACACCGCCGGCCTCGACCTGGCCGAGGACGACCTGGAGTTCCTCCTCAAGGTCGACACCGAGGTCTGGCGCGAGGAGGCGGCGCTGATCCCCGAGCACCTCAACACCTTCGGCGACCACACGCCCAAGGAGCTGTGGGACGAGTACCGCGCGCTGGTCGCCCGTCTGGGCTGACCCGCCCGCCCGAGACTCGTGGCGGGCTGCCCCGAACACCGCCCTGACCAGTGGGGTCACGACGGTCCGCCACGACATGATCGGCCCCCGGAGCCCCCTCACGGCTCCGGGGGCCGGCCGCTTTTCCGGACGGTGGCGCCCGAAGTCCTCCCCGGGTGGTTTTTCGCCGGGGCGGCTGCCGCGGACGGGTGTTAGCGGGACACTCGGTCCCGGAGCGCGTTGGGCCGAGTGAGGGGGGCGCGAGGGTGCGCACACCGGTGAGTGATCCGCTGCGGGTGGGGCCGTAC
>NZ_JBJHPC010001211.1:0-551 GCF_045257485.1 Streptomyces sp. YS-3
GCTCCGGCGGCTCCGGTGGGTACGGGACGCAGGGCGGGGGCTCCGAAGCCGCCGCCCTGCGTCCCGTACCCACCGGAGCCGCCGGAGCCGCCGCCGGACGGTYCGCCGAAGTTGCCCGCCGCGGCCGGGGGCTGGGAGCCGCCGGACGGGTCGATGATCGCCTCGACCTTCCACTGCACCCCGAAGCGCTCGCCCAGCACACCGCGCAGGACTTCCTCGCTGCCGCTGCTGGCGAAGTTGTCCCGGGCTCCGGCGTTGATGAACCCGAGCTGGAGGGTGGTGCCGTCGAATCCGGCCACCTGCGCGTTCTGGCTCAGCAGGATCCAGGTGAAGCGGCGCTTGTTCTTCACCGCCTCCAGGATGTCCGGCCACATGTTGCGTACGTGGACGGCGCTGCCCGAACCCGAACCGGAACCGGAACCGGCGCCCGGCCAGGCACCGGGGCGCTGGGCACCGCCGCCCTGGCCGCCCCCACCCGAAGCGGCACCACCCGCAGGGCCACCACCGAGAGCGGCGGCACCGGGCCAGGCGCCCGGGGCGGGGGCCTGGGG
>NZ_JBJHPC010001212.1:0-550 GCF_045257485.1 Streptomyces sp. YS-3
GGGCGCGGGAGGCTTGGGGATGCGGGGCGCGGGAGCTGTTTCGCGCCAGGCAGCGGACCGGGCGAGCGACGGCGGTGGCGGGCGGCGGGCGGCTCGGGAACGGCTGCGCGGTTCGGCGCGGCTGCTCGGTTGGCGCGGCTATCTGGTCAGCGCCGCCACGCCCGCCTGGGCGAACTTCTCGTCCAGGTCGCCGCTGGGGGCGCCGGCCACGCCGATGCCCGCGATCGGTGCGCCCTGGGCCCGCACGGGCGCGCCGCCCGCGAGGAAGAGCGTGCCCGGGATGTCCTTGAGCTGGGGCGCCTGGGCGAGGCGGCCGGCCAGCACCGAGGTGGGGGCGTTCCAGGAGACGGCCGTGTATGCCTTGCGCTCGGCCGACTCGTACGACTGCGGACCGGCGCCGTCGCCGCGCAGGGTGACCACGGTGTTGCCGTCGCGGTCGACGACGGCGACCGAGACGTGCTGGCCGTCCTTGCGGGCGGCGTCGAGGGCGGCGGTGGCGGCCCTGGTGGCGGCGGCCACGGTGAGGTGGGTGGAGCGGGTCAGGTCGCGG
>NZ_JBJHPC010001213.1:0-548 GCF_045257485.1 Streptomyces sp. YS-3
GGGGTGCGTGTGCGGGTCGGTGGGTGGTTGCTCGCGCAGTTCCCCGCGCCCCTGGGAGGCCGGACTTTTGGCTGCGGGCCGTGCTGGGCTGGTCGCGCAGTTCCCCGCGCCCCTGGTGGGCCGGGTTCGTCTGCGGGCCGGTGGTGGGCTGGTCGCGCAGTTCCCCGCGCCCCTTTCGGGGCCCGGACTTTCACTGCCGGTCGGCTTGGGTTGCTCGCGCAGTTCCCCGCGCCCCTTGAGGGGCCGGACTTTCGCTGCCGGTCGGCTTGGGTTGCTCGCGCAGTTCCCCGCGCCCCTTTCGGGGCCCGGACTTTGGCTGCCGGTCGGCTTGGGTTCCCCGCACCCCTGCCGGAGCCCGGACTTTCGCTGCTGGTTGGCTTGGGTTCCCCGCGCCCCCTGCCGTCGCCCGGACCTTGGCTGTCGGTTGGCCTGGGGTGCTCGGGGGCCGGGTCCTCAACGTCTGGGCTGGCGCCTCGTACTCCGGGGGCGGGCAACCCCCTCAGGGGCGCGGGGAACTGCGCGACCAGCCCTCCACCGGGCCGCAGACG
>NZ_JBJHPC010001214.1:0-547 GCF_045257485.1 Streptomyces sp. YS-3
CCGACCCACCGCACCCCCCAGGGGCGCGGGGAACTGCGCGACCAGCCCCCACCGGACCCGCRGATCAACGCGACCCCGGACCGGGGTGGAAGGGGCCTTCGGCCCCTCCCGGGAGGGATCACGCGGCCGTCCGCCGCAGGACCAGACTCACGTTGTGCCCCCCGAAACCGAAGGAGTTGGCCAGCGCCGCATCCCACGAACCCGTCCGGTTCACCCCCGCCACCACATCCAGCTCCACCGCCGGATCCAGCCGGTCGAGGTTGCGCGTCGCCGGGACCGTGCCGTCGTGGAGGGCGAGCAGGGCCGCCATCGCGCCCACCGCCCCGGACGCGCCGAGCATATGACCGGTCATCGACTTCGTCGCGGTGACCGCCGCGTGCGTACCGATCGCCCGCGCCACCGCCTCCGCCTCGGCCAGGTCGCCCGACGGCGTCGACGTGGCGTGCGCGTGCACCACGCCGATGTCGGCGGGGCTCAGATCGGCGTCCCGCAGCGCCGTCCCGATCGCCCGCACCTGGCCCGCCACGTCCGACGCGGTGATGTGGTC
>NZ_JBJHPC010001215.1:0-547 GCF_045257485.1 Streptomyces sp. YS-3
GGGTGACAGCCCATGACGACTGCCGGGTTTCCCCATTCGGAAACCCCCGGATCAAAGCCTGGTTGACGGCTCCCCGGGGACTATCGTGGCCTCCCACGTCCTTCATCGGTTCCTGGTGCCAAGGCATCCACCGTGCGCCCTTAAAAACTTGGCCACAGATGCTCGCGTCCACTGTGCAGTTCTCAAACAACGACCAGCCACCCATCACCCCACCACAAACGGTGAGTTCACTGGGGCCGGCGACTGAAGGTCCAGCGGGCTGATGCCCGTGCCTTCAGACACCCAACAGCGTGCCCGGCCCTCCCGAATCCTYTTTCACGTTCCACGCCGAAGCAGTACTRGTGAAAAACATTCCGAAAGCGCCGAATAGTCAACGTTCCACCCATGAGCTGACCGTGCAGAACATTTGCCTGCAATCGGTACTGTGCTCCTTAGAAAGGAGGTGATCCAGCCGCACCTTCCGGTACGGCTACCTTGTTACGACTTCGTCCCAATCGCCAGTCCCACCTTCGACAGCTCCCTCCCACAAGGGGTTGGGCCACCGGCT
>NZ_JBJHPC010001216.1:0-544 GCF_045257485.1 Streptomyces sp. YS-3
AAGCCGCAGCGGAAGCTAGTGGTGGACGGTTCACGAGTGAGAATGCAGGCATGAGTAGCGATACACACGTGAGAAACGTGTGCGCCGATTGACTAAGGGTTCCTGGGTCAAGCTGATCTGCCCAGGGTAAGTCGGGACCTAAGGCGAGGCCGACAGGCGTAGTCGATGGACAACCGGTTGATATTCCGGTACCCGCTTTGAAACGCCCAATATCGAATCCATTAATGCTAAGGCCGTGAAGCCGCCCTGATCTCTTCGGAGTTGAGGGGAGTGGTGGAGCCGCTGACCCAAGGTGGTAGTAGGTAAGCGATGGGGTGACGCAGGAAGGTAGTCCAGCCCGGGCGGTGGTTGTCCCGGGGTAAGGGTGTAGGCCGTGTGATAGGCAAATCCGTCACACATTAAGGCTGAGACCTGATGCCGAGCCGATTGTGGTGAAGTGGATGATCCTATGCTGTCGAGAAAAGCCTCTAGCGAGTTTCATGGCGGCCCGTACCCTAAACCGACTCAGGTGGTCAGGTAGAGAATACCGAGGCGTTCGGGTGAA
>NZ_JBJHPC010001217.1:0-543 GCF_045257485.1 Streptomyces sp. YS-3
CTGGTAGTCCGTGTGCAGCTGCTCCAGGACGTCCTGGAGCAGCTGCACACGGACTACCAGGGCCGGATGGTGTCGACGATGAGCTGGGGAACGAGCGGCTCCACGACGGAGTCGACGGCGGGCGACGCGGGCCGCGAGTTCCTGGACCGAATCGTGGACCACTTCTGGGCGCTGGCCCAGGGGTAGGTAGGTACGGGCCCGGGGTTCGTCTGCGGGTGGTCCTGGGCTGCTCGCGCAGTTCCCCGCGCCCCTGTTCAGGCCGGGTTTCGGCTGCGGGCCGCCCTGGGTTGCTCGCGCAGTTCCCCGCGCCCCTGTTCGGCCCGGATGTTCGGCTGCGGGCCGCCTTGGGCTGAGCGCGCAGTTCCCCGCGCCCCTGGGGGGTCGGGCTTCGCCCGGTTGTGGTGGTCTGCGGGTTGGTGGGGGCTTGTCGCGCCGTTCCCCGCGCCCCTGAAGGGCGAGGTTTCGCCCCGGGCGTGGTGGTCTGCGGGTTGTGGTGGGTTGCTCGCGCAGTTCCCCGCGCCCCTGAGGGGTCCGGCGGCACCC
>NZ_JBJHPC010001218.1:0-542 GCF_045257485.1 Streptomyces sp. YS-3
GGCCATGTGTCGGGGCCCTGGCGACGGACGGCCGGGCGCGCTGCCGCGTCGGCCGTCGCGCGGGTCGTCGCGCGGGCCGTCACGGCAGTGGTTCGCTCGGTCTCAGCGTCCGCGCGGGGCGTACATGATGACCGCCATCCCGGCCAGGCAGACCAGCGCGCCGGTGATGTCCCAGCGGTCCGGCCGGTACCCGTCGGCGACCGCGCCCCAGGCCAGCGAGCCCGCGACGAACACCCCGCCGTACGCGGCGAGGACCCGCCCGAACTCGGCGTCCGGCTGGAGGGTCGCCACGAACCCGTACACGCCGAGCGCGAGCACCCCCGCACCGATCCAGAGCCAGCCCCGGTGCTCCTTGACGCCCTGCCAGACGAGCCAGGCGCCACCGATCTCGAAGAGGGCGGCGAGGAGGAAGAGGAGGACGGAGCGGGCGACGAGCATGCGGACAGGGTCGCACGGTCCGGGGTGGCAACCCGGGAATATAAGCGGCTAAAGGTATCTTCCGGACATGGCTGTGATGCGTAGGGGGTTCAGGGGGTTCAGGG
>NZ_JBJHPC010001219.1:0-539 GCF_045257485.1 Streptomyces sp. YS-3
GGCCCTCAGCGCCCGCGCCGGCCGTCCCCGCGGTCCCCGCCGACCCCGCCGAGGCGCTGCGGGAGCTGGCGGCGGCGGCCCGCCAGGTCTCCGACACCCAGCTGGCGGCGCTGACCGGGGCGCCGCCCGAACTCGCCCGGCTGCTGGCCTCGGTCGCCGCGGCGGGCGCGGTCCACGCGTATCTGCTGACCCGGCGGGAGGGCGTCTGATGGCAGCTCTGGAGGCGGCCCAGGCCGCGCTGGCCGCGGAGCACGCGGCGGTGTACGGGTACGGGGTGCTCGGTGGCCGCGTCGGCGAGCCGCGCGGGGCCGAGGCCCGGGAGGCGTACGCGGCCCACCGCGCCCGGCGCGACGCGCTCACCCGGACCGTGCGCGACCTGGGCGCCGCCCCGGTCGCCTCGGCGCCCGCGTACGCGCTGCCGTTCCCGGTACCGGACACGGAGGCGGCGGTGCGGCTCGCGGCAGAGCTGGAGGACCGGGTGGCCGGGGTCTACTCCGATCTGGTGCGCGCGGCCGAGGGCCCGCTGCGCCGGGAGGCGG
>NZ_JBJHPC010001220.1:0-539 GCF_045257485.1 Streptomyces sp. YS-3
CCGGAGCCTGGTGACGTCGAAGTCGGCGCGGGCCGCGTACCGGACGCTGCTGGGCGAGCTGGCCGCCGAGGACGCGGGGCCGCTGCTCTTCCACTGCACGGCGGGCAAGGACCGTACGGGGTGGGGGGCGACGGTGCTGCTGTCCCTGCTGGGGGCCGGGYCGGAGGTCGTGGAGCGGGAGTACCTGGCGGTGAACGCGGCGGTGCGGCAGGCGTTCGCGCCGCTGGTCGAGGGGTTCACGGYGCAGGGCGGCGACCCGGAGGTGGCGCTCGCGGTGATCGGGGTGGTGCCGGAGTACCTGGCGGCGGGCCTGGAGGAGGTGGCGTCACGGTACGGGTCGATGGAGGCGTACGTACGGGACGGGCTGGGGGTCGGGGACGAGGTGGTGACGCGGGTGCGTGCCCGTCTGGTGGACTCCCCCGCCCCGCCCCTCCGCTGAACCTCAGGGGGCGGACGGGGACCGGGCACGGGCAGGCGCGGTGACCATCCCACGATTCGCTCGTTTTGCTGAACGTGGCTCCGCCCCAGGACATCCTCAC
>NZ_JBJHPC010000123.1:0-14685 GCF_045257485.1 Streptomyces sp. YS-3
CGGTGGGGGCGGGGGTGACCTGGACGGTCTCCGTCTTCTTCTCCTTGGCGGCGGGCCCGGGTATGCCGAGCCACGGCGCGCGGGAGCTGCCGCCGAGCAGACTGCCGACGAGCATCACGGCGTAGCAGGTGCATGCCAGGCCGAAGACCCAGCCGAGCCGGCGCAGGTTCTTGCCGCGACGGCCGCTCTCGTCCACGAAGACGGGGCCGTCGGGGTCGGCGCCCGCGACCGGGGCCTGGATGTGGACCCGCGGCTCGGGCCGGCCCTGGGGGTACGCCTGCGGGTGCGCCTCGGGGTACGCCTGCGGCTGGATCCGGGTCTGCGCCTGCGGCGGCTGGATCCGGGTCTGCGGCTGGGACGGGATCCGGGGCTGGACGCGCGTCCGCTCCTCAGGGGCGGAGGGGGGCCGGCTCTGTGTCCGGGCCCGTGCGGGGTCCTGCGCCGACGGGTCGCCCGGCAGGCGCCCGGCGACGTTCAGTTCCATCGTGAAGTCGTCGAGCGGGCCGCGGGGCTCCTCGACCGGATTCAGGGATCGCCCCTGGGGGGCATCTTTTCGCCAATTGTCCACTTTGCGTACGCACTTCCCCACTGGATGATTCGCGGGTTGCGCGCACTCCTCTAGCGGGCGCTGCGTTCCGGATCGGGTCCCCACCCGTTCCACGCACCCCCACTACCACACCGCACCCGGGGAATGAATGTAGCGCACACGGCTGTGAGCCATGTTCGTGTGCCGGGTCTTGTTCCTCAACTGGAACACCAGAAAGCCATTACACGGACATCAGAGACAGATCCCCCTCCGGGAGCCAGCTGTTGGGGGGCAGATCCAGCCACCCGGACGCCTGTCCCATCCGCCGGGCGACCTCCCGCAGAACTCCCAGGCCCGGGTGGTTCAGCCCCTTGCGCCACACCAGCGACACCGGTGACAGCGGTACGGGAGCGGTCAGCGGCCGGAGCACCATCCCCGGTATCTCCAGGAAATCCGTGCTGACCAGTACCGACCAGCCGCGTGCCAGCACCACCCGGGCGAACTCCTCCTTCCCGGAGATCTCCGGGAACGGAGCGGCCAGTTCCGTACCCCGCCCGGTGAAGAGACGCATGGCCAGATCCGTCCATTCGGCGGTGGCCGGATTGCCCGCCCCCGCATAGAGCGTCTCCCCCGCGAGCGCGTCCACGGGCACCTCCGCCGACGCCGCGAGGCGGTGGCCCTCGGGCAGCAGCACCGCCATCCGCTCGTACCGGACCGGCTGGTGCGACAGGCCCGCGAGCACCGAGGGGCCGAGTCCGGCGACCCGGCCGAAGGAGACGTCGAGGCGCCCGGCGAGGATGTCGGCCGCGGCCCCGGTGAGCCCGCTGAGATAACGCGCCACGAACTCCTGCCCCGGCGCCGCCTCCCGGGCCCGCACGAGCACCCGGTGGCCGGTGCCGACGGGGGCGCTGATGTCGACGAGCAGCGGCCGGGCCTCCGTCGCCCAGGCCGCCCGCAGTTCGTCGTGGGCGGCGAGCACCCGTCGCGCGTACGGCAGCAGCCGCTCGCCGTCGGCGGTGAGCTCCACCGCGCGCGTGGTCCGCACGAACAGCTCGGCGCCCAGGTCGCGTTCGAGCCGCCGCACATCCCGGCTGAGCGCCTGCTGGGCGACGAAGAGCCGGGCGGCGGCCCGGGTGAAGTGCAGCTCTTCGGCGACGGCGGTGAACGCGCGCAGCAGCCGGGGGTCGATGTCCTGGGTCACGACGGCAGTCAACCGCAGGGCCGTTGACAACGGAAGTGCGTCAATGGCCTCTGATCAGGTGTTGGACGCCCGCGCCCCGGTCCGGGGAGGCTCGGGGCATGCCGCAGATCATGACCGTCTCGGGTTCGACCCTGGTGCTCGCCGGGCCCGCTCCGTACGAGCGCGCTCCCCGCGGGCACCGCCGCACGGTGCCCCGGAAGGCCGCCCGGACCGGCCCCTACCGCAGCCTCTTCACCGTCCCCGGCGCCCGCGCCTTCACCCTGGGCAACCTCATCGCCCGGCTCCCCATGGGCATGTTCAGCGTGAGCGCCGTGATCATGATCGCCGGGGCGCGCGGCTCGTACGCCCTCGCCGGGGCCGTCACCGCCACCGGTCTGGCCGCGACCGCCCTGGTCGCGCCGTGGACGGCCCGGCTGGTCGACCGCCACGGCCAGGCCCGTATCGCCGTGCCCGCCACCGCGGTCGCGGTGCTCGGCTCGCTGGCGCTGCTGCTCTGCGTCCGCCTCGGCGCGCCCGACTGGACGCTCTTCGCCTCCTACGCCGCGACCGCCACCACCCCGAACACGGGCGGGATGTCCCGGGCGCGCTGGGCGCACGTCCTGCGCGGCGACCCGGCGGCGCTGCACACCGCCAACTCCTTCGAACAGGCCGTGGACGAGCTGTGCTTCATGCTCGGCCCGGTGGCCGCCGCGTTCCTGTGCACGGCCCTGTTCCCGGAGGCGGGGTCGCTGGCCGGCGCGGTGCTCCTGATGACGGGCGTGCTGATCTTCTCGGCCCAGCGCGCCACGGAACCGCCGGTGGCCCCGCGCACCGCCGCCGCCCGCTCCCCGCTGCGCTCCCCCGGCCTCGCCCCGCTGCTCGGCGTCTTCCTCGCCACGGGCGCGGTGTTCGGCTCGATGGAGGTGGTGACCCTRGCGTACGCGTCGGGGCTCGGCCACGGCCCCTCGGGCGGGGCGGTGCTCGCCCTGCAGGCGGCCGGGTCGGGGGCGGCCGGGCTGGTCTACGGCTCGGTGCGGCCCGCGCGTTCGGTGGCCCGGCGGCTGCTGGTGTGCGTGGGCGCGATGACGGCCCTGATGTGCCTGCCGCTCCTGGCGGCGACCACCGGTTCGCTGGCGGTGCTGGCCGGCGCGCTCCTGCTGGCGGGGGCGGCGACCGCGCCGACCATGGTCACCGGGATGACCCTGGTCCAGCGGCTCACCCCCGAGGGCCGGCTGAACGAGGGGATGACCCTCGCGGTCACCGCGATCCTGGGCGGTATCGCGGCCGGCTCGGCCACGGGCGGCTGGCTGACCGACCACGCCCCGAACACGACGGCGTACCTCGCCCCGGTCTGCGCGGCGGCTCTCGCGCTGGTGGCGTGCGCGGCGGGCCCGGCGCGGCGGCGCTGAGGGCGGGGCGGTCCGTACCGGACAACGACGAAGGCCCGGCCGCTCAACGCGGCCGGGCCTTCGCCTCAACATGGGAAAGTGGAGATGGCGGGAATCGAACCCGCGTCCAACGGTGCTGAATCAGGGCTTCTCCGTGTGCAGTTCGCTGCGCTTTTCTCGGCCCCGGAGATCACGCGAACAAGTCTCCGACGGGCTCAGCCACTGTTTGATTTCCTTCTGGGTCCCGTGGCCGGGCTCAGAAGTTTAGATCCCTTGATGATGCCAGGATCCGGGTCGGGATCACCCCCGGGCTGACACTTCGCAAGTCGCTACTTAGGCAGCGAGGGCGAAGGAATCGCGCTTGGTGTTGGCGATTATTGGTTGCGACATATGGTTAACGAGATCATTGCCGCTTCCTCGACACGCTTCCCCTGCTCCGACATCCGCTGTCGAAACCGATCATCCCCATGTTTTGTTTACAAGGTGCTCCGCCCCGGGGGGCGGCGCTGATGCCATGGTACGCGACGCGGACCGTGGCTCGCCAGGACATTTACGCCCGCTGCCGCCGCCGGGCCGCCGCGACGGCGCGGTTGGTCTCCCGGGTGTCCTGCTTCTCCCGCAGCGTCTGGCGCTTGTCGTACTCCTTCTTGCCCTTCGCCAGCGCGATCTCGATCTTCGCCCGGCCCTCCTTGAAGTACAGGACGAGGGGCACGATCGTGTGACCCGACTCCTGCGACTTGCTCGCCAGCTTGTCGATCTCGGCACGGTGCAGCAGCAGCTTCCGCTTGCGCCGCGCGCTGTGGTTGGTCCAGGTGCCCTGGGCGTACTCCGGCACATGGACGTTGTGCAGCCAGGCCTCGCCCTGGTCGATCTGGACGAACCCGTCGACCAGCGACGCCCGCCCCTGGCGCAGCGACTTCACCTCGGTGCCGGTGAGCACGAGACCGCACTCGTAGGTGTCGATGATGAGGTAGTCGTGCCGCGCCTTCTTGTTCTGCGCGACGAGCTTGCGCCCGTTGCCCTTGTCCTTCTCTTTTGCCTTAGCCATAGTGCGGCCATTTTCGCACTACGACCGCCCCCCGAGGCCACTCAATACCGCCTCGGCCCGCTCCTGGGCCCGCTCGGTGACCGGTACGTCCGGGGTGATGCCCTTCCCGTCGACCGCGTGGCCGGCCGGGGTGCGGTAGTGGCCGACGGTCAGCTCGGCCACCGAGCCGTCCGGCAGCTCGGTCGGCATCTGGACCGAGCCCTTGCCGAAGGTGCGGGAGCCGACCGTGACGGCCCGGCCCCGGTCCTGGAGGGCGCCGGTCAGCAGCTCGGCCGCGCTCATGGTGCCGCTGTCGACCAGGACGACCAGCGGGCGGGCGGCGGCGCCGGCCCGGTCCGCGTAGAGCGCGCGCTGGCGGCCGTGCACGTCGTACGTGGCGACCAGACCGCCGTCGAGGAAGGCGGAGGCCGCCGAGGCGGCCTCGGTGACCAGGCCGCCGGTGTTGCCCCGCAGGTCGAGGAGGACGCCGGCGCCGTCGGGGACCGCGCGGACCGCCCTGCGCACCCGCTCGCCGGAGCCCTTGGTGAAGGCCGCCACCTTGATCATCACATCGCCGCCCGGCAGCGCGCTCACCGTCACGGTCTCGGTGGTGAGCTCGGCCCTGCGCAGCGACTCCGTCCAGGTCCGCCCGGCCCGGTCGAGGCCGAGCACGACCCGGCTGCCGGCGGACGCGCGGTCGCCGCGCAGCAGGGCGACGACCTCGGTGACCGGCAGCGCGTCGAGCGCGCGGCCGTCGATCGTACGGAGCCGGTCGCCCGCCCTGATCCCGGCGCGGGCCGCCGGGCCGCCCGGCTGGAGGCGGGTCACCTCGACGCGACCGTCGGCGGTGCGCCTCGCCCACAGACCGACGCCGGTGTAGCGGCCGTCGAGGGCGTTCTCGAACTGCTCGTACGCGCTCTGGTCGTACACCGCGCCCCAGCGGTCGCCGCTGCGGCTGACGGCCTCGGCCGCCGCCTCCGTGCCGGACTTGCCGTCGGCCACCGCCTGGGCGGCGGCCCGGGCCACGTCGGCGGCGCGGTCGCGGGGCTCGACGGCGGAGGCGGGCAGGGCGTGCAGCGGGGTGGGGCGCTCCTCGGCCCGCGGCAGCGAGCCGGTCACCGCGGCGGTCGCCAGGACCGAGACGAAGACCAAGGTCAGAGTCGCCCCGCGGCGCACTCCGCGGGACCTGGGACAGCTGTCCGGACCTGACATGGCGTCGAGTCTAGGACAACGCGAGGGCGCCGCAGGGGCTGTTGCTCCCACGGCGCCCGGGGCGCATCTCACACTCCGACGAACCCGCGTCACACCTTCAGGTACTTGCGCAGCGCGAAGAACGCGGCCAGCGAGGGCATCAGCACACTCGCGGCGAGCACCAGCGGCAGCTTGGCGAGGACCGCGTCCCAGCCGATGAAGTTGATCAGATTCAGCTTGTGCGACAGGTCGAGACCGTGGTCGATCATGAAGTAGCGGCCGACGATCAGCATCCCGGAGGCGGCGATGCCGCCGAGCACCCCGGCGAAGGCGGCCTCCATGATGAACGGCGCCTGGATGTAGAAGCTCGAAGCGCCGACCAGGCGCATGATGCCCGTCTCACGCCGTCGGCTGAACGCCGAGACACGGACCGTGTTGACGATCAGCATCAGCGCCACGACCAGCATCACCGCCATGACCAGGACCGCGGCCACGTTCATCCCGCCGAGCAGGCTGAACAGGTTCTCCAGGATGCCCTTCTGGTCCTGGACGGACTGCACACCGTCGCGCCCGGCGAAGGCGGTGGCGACCACCTTGAACTTCTCCGGGTCCTTGAGCTTGACCCGGAACGACTCCTGCATCTGGTCCGGCGTGATCGAGCCGGCCATCGGCGAGTCGCCGAACTGCTCCTTGTAGTGCTTGAACGCCTGGTCCGCGGACTCGTACGTGACGGTCTCGACGATGTCCAGCTTCTTCAGGTCGGCCTCGATGTCCTTCTTCTGCTGGGCGGTGACGGCGCCCTTGGAGCACTTGGCGACGGACTCGGCGTCGGCCTTGTTGCAGAGGAAGATCGAGACGTTGACCTTGTCGTACCAGTAGCCCTTCATGTTGTTGACCTGGTCCCGCATCAGCAGCGAACCGCCGAACAGGGCCAGGGACAGGGCCACGGAGACGATGACGGCGAACGTCATGGTCAGGTTGCGGCGGAGACCGACGCCGATCTCCGAGAGTACGAACTGCGCGCGCATGGCGACTGGTTGGGCCTTTCCGTGCTGGTCGTGCTTCCGAGCTCGATGCTCAGCGCATCAGTGCTGGTAGCCGTAGACGCCGCGCGCCTGGTCACGCACGAGACGGCCCTTTTCGAGCTCGATAACACGCTTGCGCATCTGGTCGACGATGTTCTGGTCGTGGGTCGCCATGATGACGGTCGTCCCGGTCCGGTTGATCCGGTCCAGGAGCTTCATGATGCCCACGGAGGTCTGCGGGTCGAGGTTGCCGGTCGGCTCGTCCGCGATCAGCAGCATCGGCCGGTTGACGAAGGCCCGCGCGATGGCGACGCGCTGCTGCTCACCGCCGGAGAGCTCACCGGGGCGCCGGTCCTCCTTGCCGCCGAGTCCGACCAGGTCGAGCACCTGGGGCACGGCCTTCCTGATCTCCCCGCGCGGCTTGCCGATGACCTCCTGGGCGAAGGCGACGTTCTCGGCCACGGTCTTGTTGGGGAGGAGGCGGAAGTCCTGGAAGACGGTCCCGAGCTGGCGCCGCATGTGCGGCACCTTCCAGTTGGAGAGCCGGGCCAGGTCCTTGCCGAGGACGTGCACCTGCCCCTGGCTGGCGCGCTCCTCGCGCAGGACGAGTCGAAGGAAGGTCGACTTTCCGGAGCCGGAAGAACCGACGAGGAAGACGAACTCGCCCTTCTCGATGTCGAGGGAGACGTCCCGCAGAGCGGGGTGGCTCTGCTTGGGATATGTCTTGGAGACGTTGTCGAATCGGATCACGGTGCACCACGGTCGCCGGGAATAGGTGTGCGTGACACTACGCGAACCGGCCTTGGCCGTGCAGGCACCGTTCGGGGATGTTCCGGGGATGCGCCTTATGTCCCGTTGACGGCGGCCTCCGGACCCCCTCACGGGGGCAGAATCCGGCGGGGCGCGCCGAAACGCGCGCGAGCTGGCACAGTGGTAGGGGGAACGGTTGCGTTTCCCTGAGCGTTGTGCGGAGCAGTAGGTGCCTACAGCGGCTCCGCCGCGCGGGAGGAGGAAAGCGCATGACCTACGACCGCTTGGTGTGCGCGAACTGCGCGGCGCCGGTCAGCGAGGGCCGTTGCCCCGTGTGCCGGGCCAACCGCGCGCGGCTCCAGCAGGAGGGCCCCTGGGGCGGCCTGAGCCCGGCCGCACTGGTGACGCTGCTCGTGGTGCTGGTGGCCGCGTTGGCGCTGCTGGCCCACCAGACCGTGTGACGCCACGGCCCGGAGCTCCACAGCTTTGAAGGCTTTACGGCTCACGGTTTTACGGCTTTACGCAGTGGGGCCCGGGGTGCGATGTGCACCCCGGGCCCCACTGTCGTTCTATGTGACGACTACCGTGCGTGACGCCTAGGCGACGTTACGGCCGCCGACCAGACGCGGCATGAAACGGAAGCCGACGCCGCCGGCGATCATCGTCGCGGCACCGAGCAGCAGGAACGTGGTCTCGCCCGCACCGGTCTCGGCGAGCTCCTCCTTCGGCTTGCCCTGCTCGACCGGCTTGGAGCCACCGCTGTCCGGGGTGGTGTTGTCCGGGCAGCTGGCCCCGTCGAGGGAGACGGTGCAGGTGCCGCCGGTGCTGCCACCGGCGCTGCTGGAACCGCCGGTGGCGGAGGAGCCGCCGGTGGAGCCGCCCGTGGCGGACGAGCCGCCGGTGGAGCTGCCGCCGGTGGCGGAGGAGCCACCCGTGGTGCTGCTGCCGCCCGTGGAGGACGAGCCGCCCGTGGTGGAGGAACCACCGGTGGACGAGCTGCCGCCCGTGGCGGAGGAGCCACCCGTGGTGCTGCTGCCACCCGTGGAGGAGCTGCCACCGGTGGACGAGGAACCGCCCGAGGTGGTGGTCGAGCCGCCCGTAGAGGAGGAACCGCCGGTGGAGGAGGAACCGCCGGTGGCGGACGAGCCGCCCGTGGACGAGCTGCCGCCGGTCGACGAGGTGGAGCCGGACGAGCCGCCGATGTCGGCGCCGCCGATGCCACCGGTGGACGAGGTGCCGCCGGTGGACGAGGTGCCGCCCGTGGACGACGTACCGCCCGTGGACGAGGAACCGCCCGTGGCGGACGAGCCGCCCGTGGACGTGGTGTCGCCGGTGGTCGAGGAGCCGCCCGTGGAGGACGAACCGCCGGTGGAGGGATTACCCGTGTCGGCGCCGCCGATGCCACCCACCGTGCCGGTGGTGCCCTCGGACTCGCCCTGGACGCCGAGGCCGACGTCCACACCGCTCTTGTCGGCCTCGGCCTTGGCGCTGATGCCGCCGATGTTGACGTCGACACCGACGGCCTGGGCCGCCCCCGCGGCGGTCAGGGACGCGCCCGCCGCGATCACCGCGCCCGCGGCTATCCGTGCAACGCGGACCCGCGTCATGTTTGTCATCTGCCTGCTACCCCCAGTAGCTCAATCGTCATGGAGCAGCGCGGGGGCCGCGGGACCGGGGGCTCCGATGTCCGTCGCCCCCGTCACACGCGCCCCGGAAATACGCATGCCGCGCGTCACCCTTCCGCACTTCCGAGAATGGCGTCAAGGCCGTTGCGTACGGAATGCCCTAAATAGCGTGACTTGCCCGTCGTACGGAGTTGCGACTGTGACGTAAAAAGGGAACTGCCGCTCAGTGAACGGCAGTTCCCTTGTCGACAAAGCCCCGAAAAGGCGGTCGATTACTTCTCCTGCTGCTTGCGCCAGCGAATTCCCGCTTCGAGGAATCCGTCGATCTCGCCGTCGAGAACGGCCTGCGGATTGCCGACCTCGAACTCGGTGCGCAGGTCCTTGACCATCTGGTACGGGTGCAGGACGTACGAGCGCATCTGGTTGCCCCAGGAGCTGCCGCCGTCCTTGAGGGCGTCCATCCTGGCCTGCTCCTCCTGGCGGCGGCGCTCAAGGAGCTTGGCCTGGAGGACGTTCATGGCGCTGGCCTTGTTCTGGATCTGCGAGCGCTCGTTCTGGCAGGAGACGACGATGCCGGTCGGCAGGTGCGTGATGCGGACCGCGGAGTCGGTCGTGTTGACGCCCTGGCCGCCGGGGCCCGAGGCGCGGTACACGTCGATGCGCAGCTCGCCCTCGTCGATCTCGACGTGGTCGCTGGACTCGACGACCGGCAGCACCTCGACGCCCGCGAACGAGGTCTGGCGGCGGCCCTGGTTGTCGAAGGGCGAGATCCGCACCAGGCGGTGGGTGCCCTGCTCGACGGAGAGCGTGCCGTACGCGTACGGCGCCTTCACCACGAAGGTGGTCGACTTGATGCCGGCCTCCTCCGCGTACGACGTCTCGTAGACCTCGGTCGAGTAGCCGTGGCGCTCGGCCCAGCGCAGGTACATGCGCTGGAGGCGCTCGGCGAAGTCCGAGGCGTCGACGCCGCCGGCCTCGGCGCGGATGTTGACCAGGGCCTCGCGCTCGGCGTACTCGCCGGACAGGAGCGTCCTGACCTCCATCTCGTCCAGCGCCTTGCGCACCGAGACCAGCTCGGCCTCCGCCTCCGCGAGGGTGTCCGCGTCGTCCATCTCCTCGGCGAGCTCGAAGAGCACGCTGAGGTCGTCGATCCGGCCGCGCAGCGTCTCGGTCTTGCGGACCTCGGCCTGGAGGTGCGAAAGCTTGCTCGTGATCTTCTGGGCGGCCTCCGGGTCGTCCCACAGGGACGGCGCGGCGGCCTGCTCCTCAAGCACGGCAATGTCTGCCCTCAGCTTGTCGAGGTCCAGGACGGCCTCGATCGACCCCATGGTCGAGGAGAGGGACTTCAGCTCTTCGGATACATCGACGACTGCCACGGGTCCAGCGTAACGGCTGTGCGCAAGGACGTTTCCCCCGCGCCGTGCCACGGGCCGACGGGCCCGGCGCTACGGGGCCGGAGCCGAGTGCTTGGAGTCCTGCGGGGGCTTGTCGTCGCCGCCCGAGGCGGCGAGCCAGCCGCCGACGGCCACCGCGGCCGTCAGCACCACCGCGGAGGCGCCCAGGATCAGCCGCCGGCGGCGCAGCTGGTCCGCCCGGTGCCGGGCCGAGCCCGGGCGCGGGGTGCCCGCCGGGCGCGGGGCGCGGGCGGTGCCGAGGGGGCCGCCGGCCAGTTCGTCGGGGCCGGGGACGCGCATGCTGGTGTGGGTGTCGCGGCTGGAGTCCAGCGGGGCGCCCGGGACCAGCGGCACCGCGCCCCGGCGGGGCCTGCCGGAGGGGGCCGCGGGCTCCTCGTACACCGGCTCCTCGGGCTCCTCGGAGTCCGGCTCGTCCACGTCCAGCGGCGGCATCCCCGCCACCAGCGGCAGCAGCTCGCGCAGCCGGGCGGAGAGCTCGGAGGCGCGCAGCCGGGAGGCCGGGGCCTTGGCCAGGCACTGGACCATCAGCTGCCACAGCTCGTCCGGGATGCCGGGCAGCGGCACCACGGTCTCGGTGACGTGGCGGCGCAGGACGGCGCCGGGGTGGCCGCCGCCGAAGGGGGTGAAGCCCGCCAGGAGCTCGTACAGGACGGTCGCCAGGGCGTAGATGTCGACGGCCGCCCTCGGCGGCAGGCCCTCGACGATCTCGGGGGCGAGGTAGTCGGGCGTGCCGATGATGCGGGTGGCCTTGGTGCGGCGCGGGGTGTCGATCAGCTTCGCCACACCGAAGTCGGTGAGGAGCGCGGGGTGCGCGCCGCCGGGGCCGAGCGGCCCCTGCATGTCCAGAAGGATGTTCTCGGGCTTGACGTCGCGGTGCACGATCCCGGCCGCGTGCGCGGCGGCCAGGCCGTCGGCCACGTCCGCGACGATGGCCACCGCCGCCTCGGGCGCGAGCCGGCGCTCCCGGTCGAGCCGGGTGCGTACGTCCGTACCCCGGACCAGGTCCATGACCAGGGCGAGGTCGTTGCCGTCGACGACCAGGTCGCGTACGCCCACGACGTTCGGATGGTCGAGGCCGAGCAGTGCGGTGCGCTCCTGGACGAAGCGGCCGACCAGCTCCTGGTCGGCGGCGAGGTCCTCGCGCAGCAGCTTGATGGCGACGGGCCCGTCCGGGCCCTCGCCGAGCCACACCGTGCCGGCGCTGCCCCGCCCCAGGATCTGGTGGGCGGTGTACCGGCTGCCGATATTCCGTGCCAAGACTGCTCCCTCAGCGGCTGGCTGTGCACGCCGAGGCTACGCGGCCCGGACGCCAACCTTCACTTCCGAGCGGGAAATCACCCCTGGGAAGTCGACAAATCTACGAAGTCGGCGGTTCCGGGGGTGCGAAGAGGGCGGACCGGTACGGGATTCCCCGGGCCGGTCCGCCCTCGTGTTTCCGCTCGCTCGGCGCCTCTGTTCCGCCCGGCGGGCGTTTGCGTCCCGCCGGGGCCGGCGCTCGCGTTCCCCCTACTTGGCGCTGGAGCCCAGGTCGCCGATCCAGCCCGACACCTTGGAGATGGCGTCGCCGATCGCCTGCCAGTAGCTCTTGCCCTCCGCCACCCAGTCCTGGAGCGGGGTGAGCTCCCAGACCAGCCAGCCCGCCACGAACAGCAGGACCAGGGTGAACAGACAGCCCTTGAGGCAGCCGAGACCCGGGATCCGCATGGGGTTGGCGGTGCGCCGGCGCGGCTCACGGGGCTCGCGCGGCGCGGGTGCCTGCGGCTGCTGGGGCGCCTGCGGCGGCGCGTACTGCTGGCGCTGCTGGTGCTGGGGCGGCGGCGCGTACTGCTGGTGCTGCGGGGGCTGCGCGTACGGCTGATGCTGCTGCGGCTGGTGCTGCTGCGGCTGCCGGTACTGCTGGGGCTGCTGCTGCGGTGCGTACTGCTGGGGGTGCTGCTGCTGGGGACGCTGCTGGGGCTGCTGTGCCTGGCGGTGCGGGCGGCGGCGCAGCGGGTCCTGCTCCGGGTCCAGGTACTGCACCTGCGTCTGCTCGTTGCGGTCGCGGGCCGCCTGGAGCTGGGACTGCCAGGGGTGCGGCTCCTCGGGACGGTCGGGGCCGCCCTGGGGGCCGAACTGGTTCTGGCCCTGCCCCACCGGCGGCAGCACGGCCGTCGGGTCGGGCGCGCCCCGGCCCGGCAGGACGGCGGTCGGGTCCGCGGCTCCGGAGGTGTTCGGCAGGTACGAGGTGGCGGCATTCGGGTCGTACGAGCCCGCGTTGGTGGGCAGCACCTGGGTCGGGTCGGCCGCGCCGGGCGTCCCGGGGACGGGCGCGGGCGCCGGGTCGGGGGCGAGCAGCACACCGACGCCGTCGGCCGCCTCGACCTGGGCCGGGGTGGAGTGCACCCCGATGCCGTCGGCCACCACGCGCAGGGCGCGCGCGAGGTTCTCCGCGCTCGGCCGCTCGTCCGGGTTCTTGCGCAGACAGCGCTCGATGACCGTCCACAGCGGGGCGGGCACGGTGGTGGGGCGGCGCGCCTCTTCGCTCAGATGCCGGTGCAGCACCTCAAGAGCCGTGCCCCCGGCGAACGGCGGACGCCCGGTGACCAGCTCGTACATCAGGATTCCGGCGCCGTAGACATCGACGGCGGAGGTCTGCGGGCGGCCCTCGGCGGACTCCGGCGCCACATACGCGGGCGTGCCCACGAACTCGTGCGTACGGGTCAGGCCCGGGGAGTCCGCGAGGCGCGCGATGCCGAAGTCGGTGAGCATCGGGTGCATGGCGCCGTCGCGCTCGTCGAGCAGGACGTTGGCGGGCTTCAGGTCGCGGTGGACCACGCCGTCGGCGTGGCTCGCGGCGAGCGCGTCCGCGATCTGGGCGGTGAGCAGGGACGCGGCGACCGGCGTGAAGGGCCCGTTCTCGCGCAGATAGCGGTGCAGGTCGGGCCCGTCGACCAGGTCCATGACCAGGGCGAGCAGATCGCCCTCGACGACGAGGTCGCGGGTGCGCACGATGTTGGGGTGCGTCAGGCGCAGCAGCACCGACCGCTCGCGCAGGAACCGCATCACGACGTCGGCGTCGTTGGCGAGCTCCTCCTTCAGGACCTTGATCGCGACGGTCTCGCCGGGCTGGCCGGCCACGGCCGCCTCGGCGCCCGCCGCCTCACGCTGGCGGGCGCGCCAGACGGTGCCCGTGGCACCGCGTCCGAGCGGCTCCTCGAGCAAGTACTTGCTGCCTACCGGCCGCACGTCATGCGCTCCCTGCTGGTCTGGCTGATCCGGGTCTCCTCGGGTGTCCCCCGAGCCGCCCACTGTAGTGCCGACGGCTGTCACCACGGCCTCGGCGGCGGCCGTGGCGGCGCCCGCCCGCACGCTCCCGCTGTTCGAAGGGAAGACGCCGACGTCGTACGGAAGGTTGCCGAACGACCGTGCCGAAGTGGGGCGAACGATTCCACCGGGGTGCGCAACCGGCCACTTTGCGGCCACATTTGCGTCGAGAGCCGATCATTCAAGATCACTTGGAGGTGGGTGGCGGGCGTGTTGTCAGTGGCAGGTGCGAGGATGCCCTCAGCACGACATGTGTGCCTGGTGGGGGGAATCACAAGGGCCTTTCCCTCCGTGCCCGGCACCCCCGCGCAGAAGGGACCGCCGAGGCGATGCAGATCCGGCTGACCGTCCTCGCGCCGCGCAGCGGCCACGCTGCGGCGCGCGCCTGCGACGTGCTCGTGACCGCCCCCGCCGGGACCGCCCTCGCGGCCGTCGCCTCGGGCCTCGCCACGGCCGTGTCCGGCTCCGAGGTGTCGAGCACGGTCGTGCTCTACGCGGGCCGCGAGCGGCTCGACCCCCAGCGCCGCGTCCTGGGGGAACCGCCCCTGGTGGACGGCGCCGTGCTGTCCCTCTCCGCCCCCGCCGACTCCTCGACGTACGCCTACGAGGAGCACGAGGAGGCGGTCCGGGCGCGCCTGTGCGTGGTGGCCGGGCCGGACGCGGGCGGTGTCCACCTGCTGCACGGCGGCCAGATCCGCGTCGGCCGCTCGGCGGACGCGGACGTCCCGCTGGACGACCCGGACGTCTCCCGGCTGCACTGCGCGGTCACCGTCGGCGAGGGCGGCCGGGTCTCGGTGGCCGACCTGGGCTCGACGAACGGCACCCGCGTGGACGGCGCCCCGGTCGGCCAGCACCCGGTGCGGCTGCCGGTGGGCGCGCTGCTGCGCCTCGGGGAGTCCGCGCTGCGGCTGAGCACCGGGGCGCCGTCCCCGCAGCCGCTGCCCACGACGCCGGACGGGGAGGGCCACATCCGGGTGACCCCGCTGGCCTCGCCGGAGCCCGCCCAGGCCGCGCCCGACCCGGGTTCCGCCGCCAGGGTGCCGTCCCCGCGCGCGTCGAGCGAGCCGGGCCCCGCCGTGCCCGGCCCGACGACCCACGGCACGGGAAGCGCGCCCGTGCCGAACGGCCACGGCCCCGCCGCCCCCGTGGAGAGCAATGGGCTGCCGCATGCGCGGGGCGCCGACGAGACTTTCAGGGAACCGGGGCAGGGGCGTACGGAGGGCGGCTTCGGTACGTATGGCGGTGCGTCCGGGGT
>NZ_JBJHPC010001221.1:0-538 GCF_045257485.1 Streptomyces sp. YS-3
GTACGCGAAGGGCCCGGCCAGCGACGCCGCGAGCCCCACGCCCGCCGCCCCCAGCGCCAGCCTGCGGTCGAGCCGTCCCGCCAGCGCCAGCCCGACGGCCGCGGCGAGCCCCGCGACCAGCACCGTCCAGCGCAGCCACGGCAGATAGTCCGGCGTACGGCCGAGCAGTACGGACGACCACCACGCCGTGAGCGCCACCGCCGCGCCCAGCGCCGAGGCCGCGGCGATCCGGCTCCGCTCCTCCCACAGCACCGTGACCCCCATGCCCACCAGCGCGGCGACATACGGGGCGAGGGCGACCGTGTAGTACTGGTGGAAGATCCCCGCCATGAAGCTGAAGATCCCGGCCGTCGTCAGCAGCGCCCCGCCCCAGGCCAGGAACGCGGCCCGGGCCGTGTCGGTGCGCTTCCCGCGCCAGGTGACCACCAGGCCCGCGACGAGCAGCAGCAGCGCGGCCGGCAGCAGCCAGGAGATCTGGCCGCCCACCTCGGCGCCGAACATCCGGCCGGGACCGGTCGAGCCCCAGCCGCCGCCTCCC
>NZ_JBJHPC010001222.1:0-537 GCF_045257485.1 Streptomyces sp. YS-3
CGCAGTTCCCCGCGCCCCTGGATGCGCCCCGGGGATGCCGCGCAGCGGCATTTCAGGGGCGCGGGGAACTGCGCGACCAGCCACTCACCGGGCACGGGGCACGGCGGGTGAGATGCACCACGGTGCGGGGGTTTTGGCCTGGCGTTTGTCTGCGGCCCGGTGGCGGGTTGCTCGCGCAGTTCCCCGCGCCCCTTTTGAGCCCGGGGTTCGTCTGCAGGCCGGTGGCGGGTTGCTCGCGCCGTTCCCCGCGCCCCCTAAAACCTGTGGTCATCTGCGGACCGTGGCTGGTTGCTCGCGCAGTTCCCCGCGCCCCTGGATGCGCCCCGGGGATGCCGCGCAGCGGCATTTCAGGGGCGCGGGGAACTGCGCGACCAGCCACTCACCGGGCACGGCGGGTGAGATGCACCACGGTGCGGGGGTTTTGGCCTGGCGTTTGTCTGCGGCCCGGTGGCGGGTTGCTCGCGCAGTTCCCCGCGCCCCTTTTGAGCCCGGGGTTCGTCTGCAGGCCGGTGGCGGGTTGCTCGCGCCGTTCCCCGC
>NZ_JBJHPC010001223.1:0-528 GCF_045257485.1 Streptomyces sp. YS-3
CGGCACCCCCCGCCCCGCCGTCTCCACCTCCGGCGGCGCCTCGTACGCACCGGCCGTCGAGACGGACTCCACCACCTCGTCCGGCGTACCGAGCCGCCCCAGGATCCGGCGCACCGCCGCCGGGGAGTCGGCGCCGAACTTCGCCCGTCTGCGGTCGATCTCGTCGCGCAGCCCGGACACCAGCCGCATCCGTGCCGCGGAGGGCAACTGCCGCCGCTGGGCCAGGTCGCCGACCCGGCTCAGRTAGTCGTAGACCAGCTGGTCGCTCTCGATCCCCACACCGTTCCCCTCCGTGCCCCGCCGGGGCCCGCCGCCGCCTCCCTGCCCTGACGGTAGCGCGCAGCGGCTACCGTGGGGCGGATGGGGACCGGCGAGCGCGACCAGGAGGCGCACGTGTCCGAAGCACCGAATGGAGCGGGTGGAGTGAGCGGACCCGGCGACCACGCGGCCCACGCCGGCCACGCCACCGACGCCGTCGCCGCCACCGACGCCGACGCCGCCACCACAGACGCCGACGCCGGCCCCGCC
>NZ_JBJHPC010001224.1:0-527 GCF_045257485.1 Streptomyces sp. YS-3
CGTCGTCCGGTGCGGTGGCGTGGCCCACGCCGACGGCCGACGTACCGGCCGGGGCGACTCCCTGGGCCGGTACGGACACGAACGCCGGCTCGGACGAGGGGTCCGTCCCGCTTCCGGCGACGGTGTTCGCCCCGCCGCTGTCCGGCTCGGACCTGGACGGCACCCCGCCGCCGAGGGTCCTCCCGGAGGCCAGGACGGCGCTGCTCCAGGGCGGCAGCCAACTCCCGCCGACGGCCATCGCCCCGGCCCTCGACCCGCAGTCCCCGCCGCCGGGGCTGCCCGGCGCCGACTCGGGGACGGCGACCGGTCAGGCCGCGCCCGACGGCCCGGACGCGGCCCCCGGTCCTGGTGCGCATGGTGTGCCCGGTGGCCCCGGTGTGCCCGGCGGCCCCGGTGTGCCCGGCGGCCCCGGTACGCCCGGGGCCCCGGTCGGTCCCGGTGGTCCCGGCGCGCCGGTCGGCGTGGGAGGACCCGGTGGCCCCGGTGCTCCCGGTGGTCCGGGTGCGCCCAGTGGTCCGGGTGTGCCC
>NZ_JBJHPC010001225.1:0-527 GCF_045257485.1 Streptomyces sp. YS-3
TGCAATGGCCGTATGGCTGACGACCGCGCACTCGACGACGTACTGACCGAGGTCGGTCCCCGGCTCCGCCGCATCCGCAAGGAGCGCGGGGCCACGCTCGGGGATCTGTCGGCGGCGACCGGGATCTCCGTCTCCACGCTCTCCCGGCTGGAGTCCGGGCACCGCAGGCCCAGTCTGGAGCTGCTGCTGCCGATCGCCCGTGCCCATCAGGTGCCGCTGGACGACCTGGTGGGCGCCCCGCCCGTCGGGTCCGGATTGACAATCCACTTTGCCGATCCTGCAATGGCCGTATGGCTGACGACCGCGCACTCGACGACGTACTGACCGAGGTCGGTCCCCGGCTCCGCCGCATCCGCAAGGAGCGCGGGGCCACGCTCGGGGATCTGTCGGCGGCGACCGGGATCTCCGTCTCCACGCTCTCCCGGCTGGAGTCCGGGCACCGCAGGCCCAGTCTGGAGCTGCTGCTGCCGATCGCCCGTGCCCATCAGGTGCCGCTGGACGACCTGGTGGGCGCCCCGCCCGTCGGG
>NZ_JBJHPC010001226.1:0-524 GCF_045257485.1 Streptomyces sp. YS-3
ACGAAGTCCCAGTCGACCCCCGAGCGGCGCCGGAACGAGCCCAGTACCAGGGCCGTTTCGCCCGTGCGGCCGTCCGAGACCTCCAGGCGGTCCAGTTCCGTGCCCGCCGCGTCGCGCAGCCGGATGCCCGCGTCCGTGAAGCCGGAGAGGTCCGCGTCCGGGTTCGCCTCGGGGTCGACCGAGGCGACCAGGACCAGGCGGTCCGCCCGGCCCGGCAGGTCGTCGAACGCCACCCGGACCGCGGCCCGGTCGCCCAGCGCGCCCGGCACCATCCGCACCGAACCCCCGGGTATCTCCCGGTTGTTGAAGAAGACGAAGTGGTCGTCGTCGAGGACGCGGCTCCCCGCGCACACCAGCGCGCACACGTCCAGGACGACCGATCCGGTCCACGTCATACCCAGGACGTTGAAGTCCGCGTCGGTCTCGGGCGCCTCCGGCTCCTCGTCCGCCCCCGCCGCGGGCAGGTCCACCAGCGTCCCCGAGGGGCCCCTCTGCTCCGGCACCCGGCGCCCCGGCCGCTCCCC
>NZ_JBJHPC010001227.1:0-522 GCF_045257485.1 Streptomyces sp. YS-3
CGGGGGCGGCTTGCGGGTGGGAGCACGAATACACAGCTCCTGCTTACAGTGGCCTGACAGCTTGTGGGAAAAGCTGAGCGCTGACRTGTGCACACGTCCGCACCGTGCGATACGCGATTGTCGGACCCCTGACGCACCATGGTCGGTGTCGCGTCCCCAGCCGAACCATACCGACCCCGAGACTGAGTGGAACCGAGGAGAGAGAGCTGTGAGCACCGAGAACGAGGGCACCGCGGTCCCGGCCGTCCCGCCTGCCCCGTCGTCAGCACCGCCCGCGCCTCCCGCCCCTCCCGTGATGTCCGAGGGGGCCGCGGCGCCGTCCCACAGGCCCGAGCACGACATGCCGCAGGCCCCGCCGGCGCCGCCCGCCGCCGAACCGGGCGCCACGCACGCGATGCCGGAGTCCGGTGCGTACGCCGGGTCCGCGTCCCCGCACGCGGCGCCGGAGCCGAAGGCCGCGCCCGAGGCGGCGGGCGGGCAGGGCAAGGAAGAAGAGAAAGGGGACGCGCCCGATCCGGCCAC
>NZ_JBJHPC010001228.1:0-521 GCF_045257485.1 Streptomyces sp. YS-3
CGGGGGTGCGTGTGCGGGGTGCGGGCCGGGGTGTTTCCGCGGGTTGTCTGTGGCTGATCGCGCAGTTCCCCGCGCCCCTAAATACCTAGGGGCGCGGGGAACTGCGCGATCAACCCACCACGGTCCGCAGGTCTGCTCCGGGCCACAGCTTGAGGGGCGCGAGGAACTGCGCGACCGGCCACAGGGAACCCGCAGATCTACTCCGGCCGCAACTTGAGGGGCGCGGGGAACTGCGCGAGCAACCCACCACGGTCCGCAGGTCTACTCCGGGCCGCAGCTTAAGGGGCGCGGGGAACTGCGCGAGCAACCCTCCACAGCCCGCAGGTCTACTCCGGGCCGGAGCTTAAGGGGCGCGGGGAACTGCGCGAGCAACCCTCCACAACCCGCAGGTCGGCTCTCAGCCCGTAGCGGGGCGCGGGGCCGCAGGCCCCGTGAGGAGAGGAGGGGAGGCGGGGCGCAGCCGCCGCCTAGGGTCCGGGGCAGAGCAGAGCCCGGGGAAACGTCAGAGCGGGGACAACGGC
>NZ_JBJHPC010001229.1:0-519 GCF_045257485.1 Streptomyces sp. YS-3
GCCCCCCGAAGCCGGAGTCTGGGTCGCCGCCTCCCTCGGCCCCTACGGTGCCTTCCTGGCCGACGGCAGCGAGTACCGGGGCCGGTACGGGCTGACGGTGAAGGAGCTGGAGCGCTTCCACCGCCCCCGCGCCGAGACGCTGGCCGCGGCGGGGCCGGACGTGCTCGCACTGGAAACCGTGCCCGACATCGACGAGGCCGAGGCGTTGCTGAAAGCGGTCGAGGGGTCCGGGTTGCGGGTGTGGCTGTCGTACAGCGTGGAGGGGGCGCGGACGAGGGCGGGCCAGTCGCTGGAGGAGGCGTTCGCACTGGTGGCGGGCGTGGACCAGGTGATTGCCGTGGGGGTGAACTGTTGTACTCCCGCCGACGCGGACAACGCCGTGGAGCTCGCGGCGTCGGTCACCGGCAAGCCGGTGGTGGTCTACCCCAACAGCGGTGAGCGGTGGGACGCGCAGGCCGGGTCGTGGCGGGGTAACGCGACGTTCGACCCGTCCCGCGTCCAGGCCTGGCAGGCCGGGGG
>NZ_JBJHPC010001230.1:0-517 GCF_045257485.1 Streptomyces sp. YS-3
GCGCACATCCGCATTTTCACTGTCTGCTGATGGTGCAACCTTCTTGGTTTAAAGGGAAGAACTACGTTAAGCACGAACGTTGGGTAGAACTCTGGCGCGATTGCTTGCGGGTGAACTATGAGCCGAATATCGATATTCGGGCAGTAAAAACTAAGACAGGTGAGGTTGTGGCCAACGTTGCCGAGCAACTGCAAAGCGCGGTTGCTGAAACGCTGAAATACTCCGTTAAACCGGAAGATATGGCAAACGATCCTGAGTGGTTTCTTGAGCTGACGCGGCAGCTTCACAAGCGCCGTTTTATCTCGACCGGTGGGGCGCTAAAAAACGTCCTCCAGTTGGATCGAGAAACCAATGAGGATCTTGTCATTGCCGACGATGTAGGGGATGGCACTGATGACGGGAAGCGGACGGCGTTTGTCTGGGATTCAGGTAAACGGCGTTACAAACGCGCCCCTGAGAAGGATAAATCGGATTAACGTATGAATATTAATATTGAATACCTGAATGGAAATAAGAC
>NZ_JBJHPC010000124.1:0-14678 GCF_045257485.1 Streptomyces sp. YS-3
ATGCATATCCAGCTCCGCTTCGCTGAGGAGGTCCCCTTCCCCCGGCCCTCGGGACCAAAAACCACCAGCAGCAGCCAACGATCCCGAAGCCAGCGGCACAGACACGCACAACCGATAGCCTGCTGCCACGGAACCAACACAACACACAGACAGAACAGGCGATTTGACGGCAATGCCGGACTCTATGGAAGTGAGTGAAAACCACTCCGCAGCCGGCTGAACCCGCAGGTCGCCGCCTGTGGTCCCCGCGCATGCGGGGGTGATCCCGCATGTCCCCAACTGAGCAAGAAGAACCACGGGTGGTCCCCGCGCATGCGGGGGTGATCCCAACACGCCGCAGACTGTGGCCCTAGGCGAAATGTGGTCCCCGCGCATGCGGGGGTGATCCCTTCGCCGCCGGGTTGGAGGCCCGCAGCATCTTGTGGTCCCCGCGCATGCGGGGGTGATCCCCAGAGCGTCGCCACCTTGAAGGCGCATCTCGAGTGGTCCCCGCGCACGCGGGGGTGATCCCTTCGCGACCGACATCAAGGCCGCGGGATCCGCGTGGTCCCCGCGCATGCGGGGGTGATCCCGCTGTCGGCGAAGCCGATTGCCCAGCATGGTCAGCACGGAGCGGAATGAATCGCGGGAAGGCCCATGTCGGCGGGCAGGCAGGTATCACACCAATGTGCGGTCCCGCTTTGAATGGGGCTACACCTCCGCTTCGGCCGCCAGGTCGAGCGCGACGATGTGCGATAGGTGGCGGCGGGCCGGGCAGCGACACCCCGTCCGCTCCGGCGCTGCACCGGAGCGCGTCGGTGCGCCGGAACCCGTTCACTAAGTTCTACGGGTGGGCCGACCCCTTGTTCGGGCCTTCGTTCACCCACTGCTGCGCGGCGGCCAGGTCGGCAGCGGTGCCGGCAATTTCGTATGCGAAGCCGGTCCACTGAGCAGGACTCTTGGAGCATCGGGCTTTACGTGGCTGCCGCCCCCGTGCAAAGGGCGGTGCTTGCGCCAGATATCCATGGGCGGGCGCCGTCGGCGGTGGTAGGCGGCGAGCGGATCGCTCGGGTCGATGCCAGGGACGGCGCGCGATGGCTGGTCTGAGGGTCCGGGGCGGGAGTGCTTGCCCATGGCTCGTTGGTCTTTCAGGCGGGAATTTTGGTGGCGGCTGCCAGTTCGCGCACGCCCGCGGCCCGGGGGTGGCGCTGGCGCAGCTGGGTGACGATGTTGCGGATCGCGGGCCGGTCGCGTTCTTCGGCGGGCGAGTACCGCAGTGCCGCCAGAAGCTGGTCGGCCGTCTGCTCGGGCTGGCCGAGCAGCCAGTGGGCGCGGGCGAGGTCGGTGTGCATCCGGCTCTTGCTTTCCTGGGTGGGGAACTGACTGGTCTTCAGGTTTTTGCCTGCTTCCAGGGCTGTCCCGGCGTCGCCGAGGGCCCAGTGCACTCCGACGGCGTACAGGCCCGCGGCTGCCGAGTGATGGGGAGCAGCCGGGCCCGCGGGAGCCTGCTCGGGCAACGGCGCGGTCCGGGACGCGTCAAGGGCCCTTCCGCGGGTCCCTCCTGGCGAGCACGACCGCCGCGATACCGCTGCAGAGTCCGACGACGAAAACGCCGATCAGCGCTCCGGCAAGGGCGACGTCCGTGGCACTGGTCGTGCTCGCGCCCGAAGCGTTGGTGTCAGCCGGGGGCTCTTCGGAAGTAGCTGTGCTGGACAGGGGTGCTGGGGACACCAAGGGAGGCCGCGTCATCGCTCCGCCAAAGGTGCCTGCGCTCCCAGTCTCTGTGGACGTGGGCAGGAACGGCTCAGAGGTGGCCGGCAGGGGTTCAGAGGTAGGTTCAGCGGATTCAGTGGGCGCAGTGCCACCAGCCTCCCCGGAGGACCTGCCCAGGACAAAGAAGCCCAGCACGAGACTGGTAATCAGACAGATCCAGCGATAGCTGCAAGCCACTCGATCCGGCGCTTCCGTGTTTTTTCTGCCATACGATGCCCCTCGGGGAACTCTGGATGACCGGCAAGATCATTCCTACGCCACGAGACGCTGCGGCGCGGCCCGGTGAAGCGGTGTGTCATGCCGGAACGCTTCTTCTGCAAAGGATGAGGACCGGTTCACCTAACCCTCGTCCGACCTCCGTCACGACCAGCCGCCGCATCAGGCAATCGTTGATCGTTCTCACGGATGTCGTGCCCTGCTCCCGGATGATCGAACACGGCCAAACGGGGCCAGACGATGCATGCGTCCGTGCGCGGTTCAGTTGTCCGCGGACAACTCCTCTTGTCCCCCTTCCTCACCGACCTGACCAGGCCCAGCCCATCGCCGTCGTGCGGACAACCGCTGTTTCCGGCAGCGTCGGGCCGGCAACGCCCCGCAGAACGCAGCAGGACCGCACGCACAAGCCGACGTCCAGGGCCGCGGGCATCCGCGACGCTTCGAGGCCGTCAGCTGAACAGAGGGACACCACGTCCGCACCTGGCCCCGCCACTTCGGCCCCACAGAGACAAGGAACTGAGATGCTCAACATCTCCAAGCGGATGCGTCACGCGATGATCGTCGTCGGCATAGGCCTCTCGGCGACGGCTGTAGCGATCGGACCGGCCTCGGCCACCGCTCCCGGCGGCGAGGGACGCGGCACATGGGAGATCCACAACGTGGACAGCAGCAAGTGCATGGACGCGTCATGGAGCCACAACAACGGCACTGCTGTGGTCCAGTGGGCCTGCTATGGCGGCAACACCCAGCAGTGGTACACGATACAGAAGCCGGGCGGATACCAGATCGAGAACGCCGACAGCGGCAAGTGCCTGGACGCATCCTGGTCGCACAACAACGGCACGACTGTGGTGCAGTGGGACTGCTACGGCGGCAACACCCAGCTCTGGAACCAGGTGAAGACTGGTACCGGCTGGGAACTGGTCAACGCCGACAGCGGCAAGTGCCTGGACGCATCCTGGTCGCGCTCCGACGGCACGAATCTCGTCCAATGGGACTGCTACGGCGGCAACACCCAGCTTTGGTACTCCTGAGCAACCGTGGGCCATGGGTGGGCACCCGGGCAGCGGTGACACGACGGGCGGCCACTGACCGAACGCGTGACACGCGCGGGCGCCACCCAGTAACCCGCTTCTGCGATACCGGCCGAGGGCCGGTACCCCCGGCTGGCAGCCGCAGGCATCAGTCTTCCTGAGAGAGCCAGGCGGGCTCCTCTGGATCAACCATCCGTCTCAGCCAAACCGGCACGGATGGCTCGCAAACGCTGCTGCCCCTCGGGGGGCGGTGCTGCTCTCGGCCGCGCCCGGCAACGTAAAACGTGCCGCGCGCGTACGGGGTCGAACACGTCGCGCCTCATGATGAAGGCGCCGACCGCCGTCAGCCGATCGAGCGCGGCCTGCCGCTGCTCGGGGGTTTCAACATCCAGGCGTGCAGTCCAGGGTGGTGACGGCAGCGGCGATGGCGGTCATGCGGCGGAAGATTCGCGATCCGTCAAGCGGCTCGGAGGATCCCGCTGGTCGCTATGTGTCGGCCGATTAAACAGAAGGCAGAGAGACTCAGGCCGTGGACATGGGGATCTCTGGTTTCGAGCCGTCCTTCCTGATGGGCTCGAGGCAGTTCGACAGGCGCACTGATCGCGTCTGGCGACGCTCGCCAGAAGGCGGTTGACGGGGATCGCCGTGGTGCGTTTCGCCGGGGACGGGGACTGGTTCGCCGACTGCCCGGTAATGCTGGACTTCGACGGCTCGTAATGGGTAAGACAATATGCAGGCAGACGGAGGACCTTTGAGCGCATGACGTGGGCACCAGGGAGTCGGGCGGTACGGGTTCGGGACTATGTGGCGCGGGTTCGCAGGCACCGGCCCAGTGCTCTGCTGCCGCTGATCGCTCGGGCGTCGGCAGCCTACGCGCTGGAGTCCTCGTGGCTGGAGAGCCCGTACCGCAAGTACACGCCGTGGGCACTAGCTGACGTTGCCCGGGTATCGCTGGCGTGCGGGAACCAGTACCGCAAGGAAGCGACCGATACGGATCTTCTGCGCATCCTGGATATGTACTCGCAGCTGGAGGACCCCTACCTCTACGACCACGACAACGATCGGGACGCTCTGGGCCGGTACCTGCTTTGCGCCGCCGGGGAGCAGATGATCTACCAGGAGCCGGTGTTCCAGGAGCTGGCCCGCGCCGCGGCCATGCTCATCCAAACGACGGGGACACGCGAGGCGCGGTGCCTGCGTCCGGGCTGGGAAGAGGGGTTGCTTGGCACGAGCCTGTCGCACTACGTCGGCATCACCCAGCTCTTGTGGGCGTCGGCGATCAGCTGCGCCGGCGGGTTCGATCCAACGTCCTTGGAGATGCCCGGTGCCGAGCGGATCTGTGCGGAGATCCCCCCCGACGACCCTATCCGTGGCCGAGAAACACTTCGTGACTGATACGGCCGCCTTCCGGCAGGCCAACGAGCAGGCCCGGATGTCCACCGATCGGCTCCTGCGCCGCTACGAGTACGGCCGGGCGCTGACGTTCCGTTGACAGACGGGCCCTCCCTACGTCGTGCAGGATGACCAGAAGGATCCGAAGCGGCGCAGTCCCGAGGGCCGCTGGGCGGCCGTGAGGAGGGATTCGTCATCTTCGCTGGCGTTCAGAACACGGTGCTGATGCACCCGGAAGACGCCTCCGGCCTTCGTCCGCTGCCCAACGGGGAGACCGGCACTGGCTGCTGCGGGCCGGCCAGTAACGAAGGACTCAACCGCGCCTGCCGCTGCAGCGCCGCGGTCGCAACGCTCGCGACGGACTGCTTCGGGCCCTACGAACTGCGCCTCGATCCCCATCGCACCTACGGGTTCTCCCCGTAGGCCCGCGCAACCGGCGACCTCGGCACCGACAGTTCCGGGACGGCCTTCCGCCAAGCTCTTTCACGACTACGTTCCGTGGCGGACGCATCTGCGGGTGATCCACTCCCAGCGTTGCCTGTGCTGCGGTCATGCCATACACGCGAATACATGGTGAAACGCCCTCTGAGAAGCGAGCTCCGGGCTGTCCTGCAGGCTCGATCCTGGGCCTCTGCGCGAACAGCGGCACTCAGCTCGTCACTGAATCAGTTCGATGTGCGGATGATCTGGGGATGCCGGGCAGACGTGGAGTTGCAGGTCGTAGCCGCTAGCGATGACGATCATGGTGAAGTTCGCTGGAGGATTGCCAGGGGGAAGCGGTATGGGGTTCGCCCGGTCCTCTTCAGGTTCCCAGCTTTTACCGCCGTCCCATTCGACGGTGGCGATCGTCAGCAGCGGGACGGCCTCCGTGCCGCATTCGGCGCAGACGCGGGGAGTGGGATCGGTGAGGCCCCAACGGGTCCAGCCGCCGACCTTCCAGCCGGGAGAGATGGACAACATGTCCATGTAGAGCTCCTCTGGGGCGGGCTCGTAGGAGGTGTCCAGCGCTGATCCGGCTGCCTGCCACCTACTCCAGTCCTCCAGCTGCTCCTGCAGTTCCTTGCCCAGCTCCAAATAGTGCGGGAATTCGAGGACTTGTTCTGGTGCGAGCAGACACGGCTCCGGCAGGTAGGTGGAGAACTGGATCGCGGGCGGTTCGGGCGGTGCGTCGAGTGCGTCCTTTACGGTCGCGGCGGACCGCCAGAACAGGGCGGTCCTTGGATGAGCCGGATGGTCGAAGGGACACCAGAGGACCTGGAGCAGGTTGGTCTCGGACCGCCCAGGCGGGCGCAGCCCGGGGACATCACGGAGATACAGCTGGGCGACGGGCAGCATGGCGATCGGGCCCTCGGGCCAGGGGCGGCCGGCTTTGATCTGCTCCTCGATCGCCAGCTCCTCGGGCGTGATCCAGGGGCCCTGAGGATCGCGAAGCCGCCGGCTCTCCGCTGCCGCCCGATTGCGGCGCGAAAGCCGTTCGTCCTCCGGTGAGAGGGCTGCATTCCGGCCGTCCCATACATGCGTTTCTTCGCAGTGCGGCCACGGCTCGTCGGCGGGCCACAGCAGCGGCCCGCCCACGGAACTGTCATGTGGTGACGGCGATCCGGGGCGGGGGTGCAGCCGGGTCGCCGTGCGTGCCAGCGGGGCCAGTTCTGGGAAGAGCTCGCACACGTCGAGCGGACGCGGCGGTGTGGTACGACTCATTCTGGCTCCCGATGGCACGAACTGACTGTAATCAGTTTCCGAGGTTGAACTGCCCAGTGTCTTGCTTGGTGTTGGGCACGAAGACGTTGGGGAACAGTAGCTCCGTCGTGCCGTTCGCCCGTTCGATGTTAGCGGTCATCGTGACTCCTACAGGAATGGTGCTGGTGGCATCCCGAAAGACCGGTGTTACCCGGTAGAGGATCGCGTCGTTCGCCCCGAAGCTCGCGTCTTTCAGCTTATTCTGGGCCTCGGCCTCGTAGGTCCTCATGCTGGGTGTGCCGGTATTCATCCCCACCTGCCAGCAGGGAACGAGATTGTTCTGGCCGCCGTCCTTGACCTGTCCCGGTCCGCCGAGGATGTTCGCGATCAGGTGACAGCGGGCAAGCCCGTACGGCGCAGGAGTGCCGGGCGGAGCGTAGGGCCGGGCAAATATTTGTGCGTCCTGCCAGCCGGTGGGGTCTCCCTTGGCCGGTTTGCCCGGGCCGACGGGTCGAGTCAGGCAGGCTTGTGCCATGGCCGGCCGGGTGCCGGCCGGACCGATCGGGGTGGTGGTCTTATTGACGTTGGCGATTGGTTCGGTGGTGTTCTTGATCCATCCGCCGCCGGAGGGAAGCGCACCGGTTGGCCAGTTCGTCAGGCAGGGGGCCTGCGGGACAGCGGCCGGAGTGGTGAACTCCACCTTGAACTGGTCGGCGTCGATCACCCTCTGGCTCTCGAAGCCTGCGGAGAGCTGGCCATCGGCGAACTGCTTGTCGGCGGCCGGAACATGGGCACGCACACACGGCGCAGAGCGATCCAGTTCCAGACTGTCACCAAGGATGTAGGTATCCCACCCACCACTACTGGAGTTAGGGATCACCTCAACGCACCGAGCGCCGTCTATGCCCCCTTCCTTGGTCTCCGCAAAGGGGAATTCACCACAGGTATCGTCCGCCACGAGGTCCGTATTGGCCTCAAAGGGCTCTGTACCGGCGCTGCCGCAAGTCTGACCCGTACGGCCAGCGGTGCCACTACTCTCCCTGGTCAGGGGCTTGTTCTGTCCCCAGCCGTCGGCGAGGTTCTGCTGGGCCCACTGATAGGCGGCCACCGCGCCACCCGGGTCTGAGCCTTGCGCGCTCATCGGCACGACGGCCATGACCGTGGGTATGACGCATCCCGGCGACGCGCTGCCCGTGACATTCCCAACGGCGTCGTCGCACCGGATTTTGCGTGGGTTGCTCCACGAGGCGTTCGGATCCGTCACTTGGGCGCCAGGGGCGGTGACGTAGAGCTTGTACGACGTGGTGAACTCGGCCTGGCTACCGGCAGCGGGACTCGACGCGTAGGAAACAGTACCTGTGGCGGACTGCCCCGTAGTCAGATCGCCGCCATACCAGGGCGCGGTCTTCGTGGCCGTACAGGGCTGTGCGCAGGATGACCTGAATTTGGCGCTAAGGCTGGTGACGGCTCCGGTTGCGCCGGTCATCGTCACCGTGACGCTCTCGTCCCACTTCGTTGCCTTGTTGGAGAGATTTGCGCTGGTGGAAACCGCCAGGGTACCAGTGCCGAGCTCTTTACCGTTTCCGTCCCTCAGGGTGTAAAGGACGTTTACGCCTGTCACGCAGTACTGAAAACGCTTGTACGTATACATTCCAGGGCTCGTCACGTCACAACTTGCCGTGCCGCTGGCCCCGGCGAAACTCACCGGTGCCATCAGTCCAGCTTTAGGAAGAATCCGGTTGGACGGCTTCACTGGCCTTGAGACTGTGCTGACGCACGCCTGCGTGGCACCAGCCTTCCGCTCTTTCGACTCCTTTAGCGTGGGCTCACAGCGTTCGCCAGACGCCGCCAGTATGGGGCTGCTCTCGGTGTGACTAGGATGCGTTCGCAGGTTGGAAGAATCCAGCGTCACTGCCTGGCGCGTGGCCGCTCCTCCCTTGCTGACCGGGCTCATTCCTGTTGTTGCTGCACCTGATACTGCGACGGTCAACAGCGCCAGCGCGGCCCGTTGAGTACGCCCGAGGCGCCTTACTTTACGGTTCTTCACGTATTCCCTCTTGTTGCTGCGAAAACAGCATTAACCTGCTTGAAAAACCCTTTGCGCCACTTCAGCTCACCATTCTTCCGCGTGTCGCATGTCCACTCGTAGGGCAAAGCGAGTTGCATCCCATTGACCTAGGCGGCCCGTTCAGTAAACTCGGCCATGGATAAGGGACCTCGAACGTCTCGATCGGCTGCTAAGCGTGGACACGAGGAGGGCTGGTTTGGCTGCGGCTAGAGAATCGAGGCCAGCTTCTTGGTGAGCGGGGATACCACATCGTCCGCAACCTTTTTGAGAACAGGGGCGATGACCTTACCGCCGCCCATCCGGTCGGCCATGATGAGTACCTTTCCCTGGCCGAAGGTTCCCCACGAAAAAGCAGCTTCCGTGGCGGAAATCGCAAACTTGCTGCTAGTGAATCCGTATTCGATGCCTGTAGCCACGGAAGCAAGCGTGGAGGCCGTGTTCGCAGCGATACCGAAATACGCCGCCCCACCAAGGGCTGGAGGGAATTCTGTGCTGGCAAGACCGCAACCGGCCTCCACCATCCCCGCTCCCACAGCCACCTTGTTGAAGGTATCGGCGTACCACTTGGCGTCGTTCCACCACTCGTCCTTGTCGCCGCCGCCGCTGGTGCCGTTTGGGTTCGCTTGATCGTTGGACGGGTTGTCAGCCGGGTCCTTCCCGCTGTCCCGTGCCTTCTGCGCGGCGTCGGCGGCCGCCTTGGCGGCGGCCCGAGTCTCGGCCTCTCGCTTGGCTGCATCGATCTTCCGGGCTTCGCTGGCCGCTGCCGCCGCCGTGGCCGCGTCCTTGCCTGCCGCGAACGCCGACGCACGCGCGCCGGCTGCCGCGGCCTGAGCGCTGTACGCGGAGTTCAGAGCATTGCTGGCAGCATCGATGGCCTTATTGGCCGACCAGTTGGCCGAACGGACGGCGCCACGTGCTGTCTGTGCCGCAGCGTTGGCCTTGTCCGCCGATGTCTGGGCTGCCGCTGCGGACTTGTCCGCGGCATCGGCGTTGCTGTGCGCCTCTGCGGCATATTCGCCGGCCTTGGCCCTCGAATCTAGTGCCTTGTTTGCCCATTCGGTTGCCTTGGTCGCCGCTCCGATGGCGTCTGCGGCGGCCTTGGACGCCAATGCGGCGGTCTCCTGGGCCTGCTGAGCAGTCTTGGCGGCGGCTGCGATAGCTCCGCGGACTGCCAGGGTGTGGGTGGCGGAGTCATAGTCCAGTTGAGCCGTCCAGTACTGGACCGTCTCGACGAAGTTCCGGCGCATCCATACCGGCCCCTCGAGGGCCACCTCGGCGTGCGCCTTCGTGTAGGCGTCAGCAGTGGTCAAGAGGGAGGAAACAGCGACTGCGTCATCCTCCTTCACGGCGGCCGGGTACGTTTCGTCGAAGAACTTCTGCAGGGCCTCTGGAGTGTTTTCGCTCAAGGCGTCACCGGCCGCCTTCTTGACCGCCTTGCCGTTGTCCTTGGTCAGGATGGTGGAGATGGCAACACGGTTGTCCTCCTTGGCGGACTTAATCACGCCTGAGGTAATGAAGTCACCGACCGGTACATCGCTCTCCAACGCAGCTAGCGCCGCCCGTGCGATCGTGGGGCCGGAGATCTGGGCGATGTAGAGCACTGTCTCCCGGTCGTCCTGATGCTGCGCGAGGAGCCGGTCAAGGTCGATCCAGGAGTAAACGTCGTCGTCAGAACCTGCAAGGGCGAACTGGGCTGCTTGCCGAGTCCAGGCTCCCTTGGCATCGAGCAAGCCGATAGCGGCCTGACGGCCGAGGGACGCAGCCCGTACCAGGTCATTGCCGGCCAAGGCCTGCTCCGCCTTGGAGATCAGATCCTTGGTGGCCTGAGCTGTGCGCTGGTCCAGGGTGCGCTTGTTCTCGTATTCGGCCTTCTCGGCCCTCTCCATCTGGGCCAGCACCCTGACCTCGTCAATAGCCTGGAGCTTTTCCTGCTCCAGACGCGCCAGTTCAGCCTCTCTCGCTGCTTTCTCCACCGCTCGGGCGCTCTCGACCGCCTTGACCGCGGTGTCGGCCGCCTTGACGGCCTCGCCAGCGTGAGCGTTGGACTTATTGGCGAAGTCAATGGCTTGGCCGGCGTACTTGACTGCCTCCTCGGCCGCGTCTGCCGCCTTGTCCGCATGGTCCGCAGCGGAATTGGCGTGATCACGAGCGGCACGGGCGGCTGATGCAGATGCGTTGGCCAGGGCCTGAGCCGTTGACGCGGCGTTCGTGGCACGGTTCGCCGCGCTGGAGGCGATTGCAGCCTGTCGCTGGGCCTCCGCCGCCTCCGACTGGGCTACTCCAGCAGAGGTGGCGGCCTGCGCCGAGGCACTGGCGGCGGCCGCGGCATTGCGTGCGGCAGAAGCAGCCGTAGTACCGGCGTTAGCCGCCTGGGAGGCAGCGCTCGCCACATAGTCCGCGCGTGCGGCAGCGTCGCGTGCCTGAGCGGCACCGTTACGAGCCGCGACCACCGCGTCCTTCGCCGCCTGTGTCTGCGTCGCGTCCTTGGACGCGGCGATGGCAGCGTTGTAGGCGTGGGAGGCGGCGTTTCCTGCTATGGCGGCGGCGTGGGAGGCCGCCGTGGCCGCCCACGACGCGCGGCAGGCAGCAGCCACTGCTGCGTTGGACGCGCTGATCGCACTGCGCGCTGCATTCGCCGCGCCCATGGCCGCAGTAGCGGCCTTATTGGCCGCAGCCCCGGACAGGGCCAAGTCGTTGTTCGCCGCAGCAGCGTCTGCCGCAGCTGTGTCTGCTGCCTTCTTGGCGGCGTCTGCAGCTGTTTTAGCCTGCTCTGCAGCCTCAACAGCTAGATCCGTCTCGATCTGCGCTCGTTTGCCCTCTCGTTCGACCACGGCGACGAGCTCCGCGATCGTCGCCGATTCCTGATCGCGTGCACGGGCGATGTGCTGGCCGGTGTCCAGGAACCACTGGATGGCCGATTCGTTCCCACTCAAGGCGCGACCAGCGTACTTGCGTACCTCCGGTCCGGCGTTCATCAACATGCTGGACACCTGGACACGCATGTCCTCGAGGTTCGCCGTGAACTGGCCCTTTACCAGGAAGGTCTCCAGCGCCTGCTGACTGCCGGCAGTCAGCGCGGCGGAGGCTTCCCGCCTTACGGCCTTTCCACCGGTCACAGCCACAGTTGAGGTTGCTACGCGCATGTCCTCCAGGAGGGCAGGCCTGAAGCCGTCCGTGAGGAAGGCCGTCATGTCGCTGCCGCCCCGGAGAAGAGCAGCACTGGCCTCGCGGCGCAATCCCGTGCCGCCCCGCACCAGCATGGTGGAAAGGGCGACGCGGTTGTCCTCAATCGTCACCTTAGGCAGCACAGTGGCGAGGAAGGTCTGGACGTCGGCATCTGTACCGGCAAGAGCAGCGATCGCTGCCGCTTTGGTCGCCTTTCCGCCGGTCATCCATGCCTTGATCGTTTTTGCCCGGTCGGTGTCCGGCAGCGGGAGCGGGTCGGGCGTGGTGCCTACCGTGCCGTCGGCATGAGCCAGGCTCGTCAGGCTTACCGGAGAGGCGGCAGCGGCGGCAACAGCGGCAAGAGTGCCGAGGAGACGTCTGCGGCTCCAAAACGTCGTCTGCATAAGGGTGTTGTTCTCCAGGTTCTGTTAGATGAGTCAGGTCAGCAGCCGGCATCTCCACACTGGAGGTAAGCCTTTACAGGCCGCCCGCACTACCGCTGGGGTGCTTCGGCGTCTGCAGGCACGGGCACGGCAGGACGGGGTCACCGAGTGGTCCCCACTCCCGGCTAGCCCGGACGCTCTCGGCGTACGTTCACGAAGCCCATTGATGGCGACTTTCCGCCACTTCCGGACATTCAGGAGCCGCGCCGGGAGGACTGCGCAGCCATCCGCTGCCCAAGGGCACGGTCACTCTGGTGCGCAGCGCGCGTTGCATTGCCTAGGCGAAGCAGGATGTGGACGTGCGCTGCATGCCGGGCAGAGCGTTGCAAAGCTGTCCCCAAGGGCTACTTGGTCGCCCGGATCTCCACGAGGGCATACTCGCGTTTCTGCGGGTCGCTGCTTTCACCGACGCCGGTCCAAGTGTTCTTGTCGATGTCGAACGACTTGGTCTCGTTACCGACCGTCATATCGACCGCAGTCGTGTAGTCGTTGCCCATGATCGCGTGGACTGCCGGAATCGACAGTGTCAGCCAACCGGAACTTCCGGTGGTCTTGAAACACACGGGATCTTCATGCTGGCGAGCAAGCAGCACAATGAAACCGGAACCGCTGGCGCAGTCGACCAGGGTTATGTGGCCGTCACCGCGCTTGAGGGTGATCTTCTTATCCGCGAGGATCTTGGCGGCGCCCGGGTAGTTGTACGTCTCGACCGTGGAACCGGGCCCCTCGCCCGCGACGAGGGCAGCCGGCCCGGGCTCACTGGAGGCGCCTCCCGGGAGGGAAAGCCAGGCCAGCGCGCCAGCAACTGCGGCAGCAACGGCCGTGCGTGCGAGGTATCTCCTCCGCGACGGCTTCGCCGCGGGTGCGCTAAGAAACTTCATCATCGGTCCAATCTGGTTCGATGTTCAGCATTCAGGGAACATCAGCGTGGCTGGAAAGCAACAACAGCCCGGTCGCAGACTCACTTGGGCTAGGGGTAACTGGATCTTACATGTGATTTACTTACGGGCGCCGGGGGCCTGCCGCCCCATCTGCCCCTGACCCAGAAGGCGTTGATGGTAAAGCCTCGCATGCGGACAGTCCTCGCATCCACGGCCATGTCGCCGGAGCCAGCACCTGCTGGGTTACCGGTCGAGGCGCGAAGGGTGGACTCGCCCCAACAGCAGCGAGGTTGACGCCCGGGCAGCACCTCCTGCCAAGTCCCGGCCGAGACCGCCCAACCCTCCTCTCGTTCTACCAACGCCCCCGTGTCTCAGCAGACGCCTTACTTGCGAAGCGAAGCCGGTTGCACTGCCAGCTCATGCCTGCCGTGCCCATGCCGCTGCATCTCTCGTACGTCGGAACACCTAAGGATCTATCCGCAATGAAGTCAACGCGTTCACGCACGGCGTGGACCACCACCGCGCTCACGGCCACTCTCGCTGCCGGCGTCCTCTACGGCACTGCAGCCTCAGCCCTCAGCGGCGCCGAGTCCGGCGACGGCACCTATGCGTTCACCGCAAAGATCAACGTCGGTGAGAACAGCGCGTGCTCGGGCGCGCTGGTGGACCCGCAGTGGGTGCTGACCGCTGCCTCCTGCTTCGCCGTGGACGGCAAACCCGCGACAGCCGGCAAGCCGACCGTCACCACTACCGTGACCGTGGGCCGCACCGACCTGACACAGTCAGGCGGCAACGTCGTCCAGGCCGTCGACCTTGTCCCGCACACCGACCGCGACCTCGTCATGGTCAAGCTCGCCTGGCCGGTTTCCGCTACCCCGGTCGAGATCGCCACCACGGCCCCCGAAGCCGGCGAGCAGCTCACTTCCGCGGGCTTTGGCCGCACCAAGACGGAATGGGTGCCCAACAAGGTGCACACCGCCGCCTTCACCGTGGCCGGAGTCGACGGCGGCGCTCTCAGCCTCAACGGCTCCGAGAACGCGGTCATCTGCCAGGGTGACGCGGGCGGCCCGGCGCTGCGGACCAAGGGCGGCAAGACGGAACTCGTTGCGGTCAACTCCCTTTCGTGGCAGGGAGGCTGCCTGGGCACGGATGCGGCCGAGACCCGTACCGGTGCGGTGGACGTCCGCGTCGACGATGTCGCTGCCTGGTTGGGACAGGTCCGCCAGGGCACCCCCGCGGTGCGGCTGCAGTCCCTCATTCCCAACGTCACCAGTGTGATGACGAGCGGTGACTTCAACCGCGACGGGCGCAGCGATGTCGCCGCCATCACCAAGGACGGCAACCTGTACACCTTCGCCGGCCGTGAGGACGGCACCTTCGAGTTCGGGCGTCCGCTGTGGGCGACGGACGGCAGCTGGACCGGCATGAAGAAGATCATCGGCGGTGACTTCAACGGCGACGGCATCAGCGACATCGTCGCCGTGTGGGGCAACGGAGCACTGCGCCTGTACGCGGGGCAGGCCGACGGCTCCCTGGCCGCGGGCAAGGCCATGTGGAGCGATGAGAAGACCAACTGGAACGACATGCTCCAGCTGACCCGGTTCAGGCCCGCCAATTCCGGCCGCGACGGACTCCTCGCGGTGTGGAACGCCGGCAACAAGGGCGACCTCTACGCCTACCCCGCCAACTCCGACGGGACCCTCGCTTCGGGGCGCAAGATGTGGCCGGACTCCTCCTGGGGCAACATGAACAAGGTCACCGCCGGTGACTTCAACAACGACGGACTGGACGATGTCGTCGCCCTCGCCGGCGACGGCAGCCTCCTGCGCTACAACGGCACCACCACCGGCGGTCTCGACAAGGGCGCCTCCATCTGGCCCGACAAGGGCTGGGGCAGCATGCCCGTCGTCCTGTCCGGCGACTTCAACGGCGACGGCCGGACCGACCTGGGCGGCCTGTGGAACAACCAGCAGCGCTTCAACCTCTACAAGGGTGACGGCAAGGGAGCCGTAGGCACCGGCACCAACGCCTGGCCCTCCCCCACCCC
>NZ_JBJHPC010001231.1:0-516 GCF_045257485.1 Streptomyces sp. YS-3
TTCTTCCCTGCTGAAAGAGGTTTACAACCCGAAGGCCGTCATCCCTCACGCGGCGTCGCTGCATCAGGCTTTCGCCCATTGTGCAATATTCCCCACTGCTGCCTCCCGTAGGAGTCTGGGCCGTGTCTCAGTCCCAGTGTGGCCGGTCGCCCTCTCAGGCCGGCTACCCGTCGTCGCCTTGGTAGGCCATTACCCCACCAACAAGCTGATAGGCCGCGGGCTCATCCTTCACCGCCGGAGCTTTCCACCMSSRAMSATGCSKTCMSMGGTCGTATCCGGTATTAGACCCCGTTTCCAGGGCTTGTCCCAGAGTGAAGGGCAGATTGCCCACGTGTTACTCACCCGTTCGCCACTAATCCCCACCGAAGTGGTTCATCGTTCGACTTGCATGTGTTAAGCACGCCGCCAGCGTTCGTCCTGAGCCAGGATCAAACTCTCCATGAATGTTTACCCGTAATCGGGTGCACACCACGAAAGAGCGGAACGACCAGGTCGGAATAAGACCAGTCGTCCTCA
>NZ_JBJHPC010001232.1:0-515 GCF_045257485.1 Streptomyces sp. YS-3
GAACCCTCCGGGGGCCTGGTCGCCCGCCTGCGGCCCGGTGAACGGTTGCTCGCGCAGTTCCCCGCGCCCCTTGAATGCCGCTGCGCGGCAATCCCCTGGGCGCCCCGAAGGGGCGCATCAAGGGGCGCGGGGAACTGCGCGACCAGCCCACCACCGGGCGGCAGACAAACAGGGGGCCGGGGCGGAGCCCCGGGGAAGGAAAGCTAGACCACCGCGCCCCGGCCGGGGTCGTCCTCGCCGTCGTCGTCCTCGCTCATCCGGGCGAAGAGCGTGGCGAAGCCCCCGATGAAGCCGCCCACCCCCAGCGTGGTGAGCCACCAGGTGAACTCCCAGCGGAGGATCGCCGCCAGCAGCATCAGCAGCGGACCGCCGATCACCGCCAGCCAGGCGAACTTCGCCGTCACGTCCGACTCCGGCAGCGGCGGCGGCTCCGGCGGGACGAAGTGACCCTCGTCGCCGTCGTCCGTGCCGTCGTCGGACGGCTCCTTCACCGAGAAGTCCCGCGGCCCGCCCAC
>NZ_JBJHPC010001233.1:0-514 GCF_045257485.1 Streptomyces sp. YS-3
TGCCCACCCCGGTCACGCCCGCGCCCGCCGCTCGGTACCGTGGCGGCGTGCCCCACCAAGCCTCAGCTCCTGAGCACCGCACCACGACGACGGAACGCGGCAGCTTCGCCCACGCCCACTGCACCTGCGGCTGGACCGGCCCCGCGCGCCGCTCCCGCGACAAGGCGAGGGGGGACGCGCAGCGGCACGAGTCGGCGGAGTAGTCCGGTCCGTTCGGAGCCGAGGGGTTCAACGGCGGGGTCCCCGCTCCGGCGCCACGAGAAGCGTCCTCGCGCGCGGCGAGCGGAACGGGCGCGCACCCACCCGCTGAAACCACAAAACCCGTGCCGGCCCCGCACGGGGAGCAGAACCGGGGAGGTTCGGAGCCGAACCCTCCGGGAAGACGTCCTCGCATGGACCGGCGTACCCTCCTCGCCGCCGGGGCCGCGGGGGCCGCCCTCGCCGCCGCGTCCGCCTGCACGTCCGGCGCCGCCCGCGGCGAGGCATCCACGTCCCCCCGGCCGCCCACGACCCC
>NZ_JBJHPC010001234.1:0-514 GCF_045257485.1 Streptomyces sp. YS-3
CGAGACCGTACGGGCACTGCGCTCCCTGGAGTCCGCCGACGAGGAGAAGCGGCGCGGCGGCGCGGCGGGCGTCGAGGACGTGCTGCGGCGCGGCAACGCCGGCCGTGAGCGCGTCCCCGGCAAGCACGGCACCGCCCCCACGGCGTACGAGGTCGTCGCGGTGCTCATCATCAGCGACCAGCCCGGCGAGCTGGCCCGGATCTTCGCCGACGCGGGCCGCGGCCGGCTCGACCATGAGCTGGACCAGGCCCGCCTGCTGGCCGGTGGCGTGCTCGATGCGCACGTCCTCGATGTTGACCCCGGCGCGGCCCGCGTCGGCGAAGATCCGGGCCAGCTCGCCGGGCTGGTCGCTGATGAGCACCGCGACGACCTCGTACGCCGTGGGGGCGGTGCCGTGCTTGCCGGGGACGCGCTCACGGCCGGCGTTGCCGCGCCGCAGCACGTCCTCGACGCCCGCCGCGCCGCCGCGCCGCTTCTCCTCGTCGGCGGACTCCAGGGAGCGCAGTGCCCGTAC
>NZ_JBJHPC010001235.1:0-512 GCF_045257485.1 Streptomyces sp. YS-3
GGCCCGCTGCCGCCCGGCGGCCCCGAAGCCGTGGCCCTGCGCGTCCGGGCCGCGGTCGGCGAGGTGTTCCCGGCGCACGGCACCGGCGCCGAAGAGGCACTGGACACCCTGGTCGGGGCGCTGGCCGAAGGCGCGGCCGACCCCGCCGACCCGCGCTGCGCCGCCCATCTGCACACCCCGCCGCTGGCCCTCGCGGCAGCCGCCGACCTCGCCGCCTGCGCCCTCAACCCCTCCCTGGACTCCTGGGATCAGGCCCCCGCCGCCGCCGAGCTCGAAGCCCTCGTCACCCGGGCACTGGCCGCCGAGTTCTGGCCCGGCGGCGACGCGCTCGTCACCAGCGGCGGCACCGAGTCCAACCAGCTCGCCCTGCTCCTGGCCCGCGAACGCCACGGCAACGTCCAGATCGTCCAGGGCGCCAACGCCCACCACTCGCTCGCCCGCGCCGCCTGGCTGCTGGGACTGCCGCGGCCCGTCACCGTCCCCGCCCCCACCGGCACCCTCGACCCCGCCGC
>NZ_JBJHPC010001236.1:0-510 GCF_045257485.1 Streptomyces sp. YS-3
CGGCGCCCTGGAGGCCGGCGAGCATGATGACCGTCGGGGCGGTCTTGGCGAACCGCAGCCGGCGGGTCTCACCACCGAGGATGGTGATGAGCTCCTCGTTGACGATCTTGACGACCTGCTGGGCGGGGTTGAGCGCCTGGGAGACCTCGGCGCCGGACGCGCGCTCCTTGACCTGCTTGATGAAGGCGCGGACGACGGGCAGCGCGACATTCAAGAACCTCCGGGGCAAGGGCCGCCTGTCCGAGGCGGACATCGACGCCACGGCACGCGAGATCCGTATCGCCCTGCTCGARGCCGACGTCGCCCTGCCCGTCGTCCGCGCCTTCATCAAGCAGGTCAAGGAGCGCGCGTCCGGCGCCGAGGTCTCCCAGGCGCTCAACCCCGCCCAGCAGGTCGTCAAGATCGTCAACGAGGAGCTCATCACCATCCTCGGTGGTGAGACCCGCCGGCTGCGGTTCGCCAAGACCGCCCCGACGGTCATCATGCTCGCCGGCCTCCAGGGCGCCGGTA
>NZ_JBJHPC010001237.1:0-510 GCF_045257485.1 Streptomyces sp. YS-3
CAAGGCCACGCTGACCGCCACGACCTACCTGGGAGCAGATGCTCGCCCTGCGACTGACCCCCAGCGCCCGTAGCGTCCAGGTGTCGGGCAACCACATCGATCTCACCCCACTGACCGAGGTCCGGGAAGCGGAGAACGTCTTCGTCTACGGCAGCATGGATCTCACGGATCTCACCCCGCTCGCGTCCCTCCCCCGGCTCAAGCATCTGGTGCTGAGCCGGTGCTCGGCGGTGCGGGATCTGACACCCCTGGCGGGGACCTGGGACAAGGCCACGCTGACCGCCACGACCTGGGAGCAGATGCTCGCCCTGCGACTGACCCCCAGCGCCCGTAGCGTCCAGGTGTCGGGCAACCACATCGATCTCACCCCACTGACCGAGGTCCGGGAAGCGGAGAACGTCTTCGTCTACGGCAGCATGGATCTCACGGATCTCACCCCGCTCGCGTCCCTCCCCCGGCTCAAGCATCTGGTGCTGAGCCGGTGCTCGGCGGTGCGGGATCTGACACCCC
>NZ_JBJHPC010001238.1:0-509 GCF_045257485.1 Streptomyces sp. YS-3
CCTGACCGCCCGCCCCAGTACCGCCCGTCCCAGTACCGCCCCTCTCGGTACCGCCCATCTCAGTACCGCCCCCGTGTCGCGTCCGCGATCTCCTGTGGGGACTTGCCCTCGAACAGGGCCGACTCCGCCTGGCGGACCGCCGCGAAGGCCTCGAAGAGCGGGTCGCCCATCGCCTCGCGCAGGACGCCGGAGGCGGTGAAGTGGCGCAGCGCCTCCGGCAGGGAGGCGGGCAGGCGGGGCCGGCCGCCGACCACCGCCGGGTCGCCGGAGACCGGGTCGGGCAGCATCGCCTTGGCGTCGAGACCCGCGAGCCCCGCCGCGATCACCGTGCCCACCGCGAGATACGGATTGGCGGCCGGGTCGAAGCACTTGACCTCGGCGTTGGCGGCGTCCGGGTCGTCGGGGGCGCCGGTGATGAAGCGGAGGGCGGCCTCCCGGTTCTCGTGCCCCCAGCACTGGAACGCGCCGGCCCAGCGGGAGGGTTCCAGGCGGAGGTAGCTGGCGGGGGA
>NZ_JBJHPC010001239.1:0-503 GCF_045257485.1 Streptomyces sp. YS-3
GTACTGATCTGGTACGTCGTCGGCAGGGTGAGCAGGGGGAGCCGCGGCCGGTGGCGGCGGGGGTGGTACTCGTCCAAGGCGGGCGGCTCCTCCGGCGCGGCGGGCTCGTCCGGCCCCTGGTGGGCCGGTGACAGCGGGGGAGGCCACGGCCACCACGGCGGCCACTCGTGCGGTGGTAACCACTCCTCCTGCGGCGGCGGCTCGTCCTGCGGGGGCGGCGGCTGCGGCGGCTCCAGCTGACCGCGTGCGGCGGTCGCGGCTGACACGGGGCAGCCGATTCCGTCCGCACGCCTCACCCACGCGCCCGGCGGGTCTCCACCCGCCGGGCGCCCTCGCGCGCGCCTTCGCACTGAACACGTGAACCGTGTTGCCTCCCAGGGATGGAAACCCAGTCAAGTTGGGTAAAAACGCTGTGAGTGCGGCCTACTTCATGATTGCCTCGCTGTTGAGAAACGCAGCCCACGGACCTCCCCCACCGGGCGGACCCGAGCAGACGGTCCCCC
>NZ_JBJHPC010000125.1:0-14540 GCF_045257485.1 Streptomyces sp. YS-3
GCACATGCCCACGCCCGAGCTGATCTCCCCGCGCTCCCCCCGTGTCGCCGCCGCCAAGCGGCTCGCTCGGCGTAACTTCCGGGGCAAGGAGCGGCGGTTCATCGCCGAGGGGCCGCAGGCCGTGCGGGAGGCCGTGGAGCACCGCAGTGGCGGTGAGGCGACGCTGACCGAGCTGTTCACCACCGTCGAGGCCGCCGAGCGGTACGCGGACATCGTGGCCGCCGCCCGCGACGCCGGGGCCCGGGTCCACTACGCGGACGACGAGGTGCTCGCCGAGGTCTCCCAGACCGTCACCCCGCAGGGCCTCGTCGGCGTCTGCCGCTTCCTGGACTCGCCCTTCGAGGACATCCTCGGGGCGCGCCCCAAGCTCGTCGCCGTCCTCGCGCACGTCCGCGACCCCGGCAACGCCGGCACCGTACTGCGCTGCGCGGACGCCGCCGGCGCCGACGCGGTCGTCCTCACCGACGCCTCCGTCGACCTGTACAACCCCAAGTCGGTACGCGCTTCGGTCGGTTCGCTCTTCCATCTGCCGGTCGCCGTCGGCGTCCCGGTCGAGCAGGCCGTACGGGGACTGCGGGACGCCGGGGTGCGCATCCTCGCCGCCGACGGGGCCGGCGAGGACGACCTCGACGACGAACTCGACGCGGGCACCATGGGCGGCCCCACCGCCTGGATCTTCGGCAACGAGGCCTGGGGCCTGCCCGAGGAGACCCGCGCCCTCGCGGACGCCGTGGTGCGCGTCCCGATCCACGGCCGGGCCGAGAGCCTCAACCTGGCGACCGCCGCCGCGGTGTGCCTGTACGCCTCGGCGCGGGCCCAGCGCACCCGCACGCCTCGCTGAGGGGGTCCGCACCATCACCTCCAGCTAGTAGGGTGACGGGCTCGGGGGCCCACTGTGTGCTTCGGAGAGGTGGGATACGGGGTATGGCTGTCGGCGTGAGGACCATCGGCGAGAACGCCCTGGTGCGCCCTTCTGCCCAGGACGACCTGGGGGTGGACCCCGAGGACCTGCCGGACGGACTCGTCGTCGCCGACGAGAAGGGCCGGGTCATCTGCTTCAACACGGCCGCCGCCCGGATCACCGCGGTCTCCCCGCGCGACGCGCTCGGCCTGGAGCTGGAGCGCGCCCTGCCGCTGGAGGACCTCAAGGGCCGCCGCTGGTGGCAGCTGACCGACCCGTACGGCGGACTCGCCATCCGCGTCGGCCAGCCCGAACGCAATCTGCTGCTGCCCGGCGGGCGCGAGGTGCTGGTCTCCGCGCGGTACGTCCGCGAGCACCCCACCGGCCCGGTCCGCCGGGTGGTGGTGAGCCTGCGCTCGACCGAGGCGCGCAGACGCACCGAGCGCTCGCACGCCGAGCTGATCGCCACCGTCGCCCATGAGCTGCGCTCCCCGCTGACCTCGGTCAAGGGGTTCACCGCGACGCTGCTCGCCAAGTGGGAGCGGTTCACCGACGCCCAGAAACGGCTGATGCTGGAGACCGTCGACGCCGACGCCAACCGCGTCACCCGGCTGATCGCCGAGCTCCTCGACATCTCCCGGATCGACTCCGGCCGTCTGGAGGTGCGCCGCCAGCCCGTGGACATAGCGGCGGCCGTCGGCCGGCACATCCAGGCCCATGTGGCCTCCGGCCAGGTCCCCGACCGCTTCCTGGTGCGCATCCAGCGCCCGCTGCCCGATCTCTGGGCGGATCCGGACAAGATCGACCAGGTCCTGGGCAACCTGCTGGAAAACGCGGTGCGCCACGGCGAGGGAACCGTCACCATCGAGGTGGCACCCGCGCCCGTCCGTATCGACGAGCACGACGAGAAGGGAACGGCCGTCACCGTGAGCGACGAAGGCCCCGGCATCCCCGAGGAGTCGATGGGCCGTGTCTTCACCCGTTTCTGGCGGGGCAGCAAACGCGGTGGCACCGGCCTCGGGCTCTACATCGTCAAGGGCATCGTGGAGGCGCACGGCGGCACCATCGCGGTGGGCCGGGGCTCCGGCGGTGGCGCCGAGTTCCGATTTATCCTGCCCGTCGGCGCCCCGGCCTACCTCCAGTAGGGACCGCCGGGCGGCCCACGGGCGCGTACGTACATTCCCACCCCGTTAGACTCGGCCTTTGGCGCGTTCGTGTCTCGGCCATCGCGCGACGGTCTCCGCGCGGACGAACCGCGAGGCGGTACCGCGCGGGCGAGTCGCTGTCGCGGTGGCGGGACCCCCAGCCAAGCCAATCGGAAGTACGGGAAGAGATGTCGGCACCCAATAAGTCGTACGACCCTGTTGAGGTCGAGGCACTGAAACCGGAAGAGATCGAGCGCATGCGGGACGAGGCGCTCGCCGCCTTCGCCGCGGCCGGTGACCTCGAAGCGCTCGCACACGCGAAGACCGCGCACGCCGGTGGCACCTCGCCCCTGTCGCTCGCCAACCGTGAGATCGGCGCCCTGCCGCCGCAGGCCAAGGCCGCGGCCGGCAAGCTCGTGGGCATGGCCCGCGGCGCCGTGAACAAGGCACTGGCGGCCCGCCAGGCCGAGCTGGAGGCCGAGCGCGACGCGCGCGTCCTGGTCGAGGAGGCGGTGGACGTCTCGCTGCCGTACGACCGTGTACCGGCCGGCGCCCGCCACCCGCTGACCACGCTCTCCGAGCGCATCGAGGACATCTTCGTGGCCATGGGCTACGAGGTCGCCGAGGGTCCGCAGGTCGAGGCCGAGTGGTTCAACTTCGACGCGCTCAACATCGGCCCGGACCACCCGGCCCGCGGCGAGGCGGACACCTTCTTCGTCCAGGCCGCCGACGGCACGGCGAACTCCGGCACGGTGCTGCGCACGCACACCTCCCCGGTGCAGATCCGCTCGCTCATCGACCGGGAGCCGCCGGTCTACGTGATCTGCCCCGGCCGGGTCTTCCGCACGGACGAGCTGGACGCCACGCACACCCCCGTCTTCAACCAGGTCGAGCTGCTCGCCGTCGACGAGGGCCTGACCATGGCGGACCTCAAGGGCACCCTGGACCACATGGTCCAGTCGCTCTTCGGCCAGGGCATGAAGACCCGGCTGCGGCCGAACTTCTTCCCCTTCACCGAGCCGTCCGCCGAGATGGACATGGTCTGCTACGTCTGCCGCGGCGAGTCCGTCGGCGACCCCGACCGCCCCTGCCGCACCTGCTCCAGCGAGGGCTGGATCGAGCTCGGCGGCTGCGGCATGGTCAACCCCAAGGTCCTCACCGCCTGCGGCGTCGACCCCGGGAAGTACAGCGGATTCGCCTTCGGCTTCGGCATCGAACGCCTGCTGATGTTCCGCCACAACGTCGAAGACATGCGAGACATGGTCGAGGGTGACGTCCGGTTCACCCGGCCGTTCGGGATGGAGATCTGATGCGGGTCCCGCTTTCTTGGCTGCGGGAGTACGTCGACCTGCCGGCGACGGAGACCGGCCGGGACGTCCAGGCCAAGCTCGTGTCCGCCGGTCTTGAGGTCGAGACCGTCGAGCAGCTCGGCGCCGGGCTCAAGGGCCCGCTGGTCGTCGGCCAGGTGCTGAGCATCGAGGAGCTGGAGGGCTTCAAGAAGCCCATCCGCTTCTGCACGGTCGACGTCGGCACGGCCAACGGCACCGGTGAGCCGCAGGAGATCGTCTGCGGCGCGCGCAACTTCCAGGTCGGCGACAAGGTCGTCGTGGTCCTGCCCGGCGCCGTGCTGCCCGGCGACTTCGCCATCGCCGCGCGCCAGACGTACGGCAGGACCTCGCACGGCATGATCTGCTCCGGCGACGAGCTGGGCATGGGCGACGACGGCAGCGGCGGCATCATCGTCCTGCCGCCGGAGCACGAGGCCGGCACGGACGCCATCGAGCTCCTGGAGCTCGTCGACGAGGTCCTGGACATCGCCGTCACCGCCAACCGCGGCGACTGCCTGTCCCTGCGCGGCGTGGCCCGCGAGACCGCCATCGCCTACGGCCTGCCGCTGCGCGACCCGGCGCTGCTCGACGTGCCCGCGCCCAACTCGTACGGCTACCCGGTGAAGATCGCCGACCCGATCGGCTGCGACCGCTTCACCGCGCGCACCGTCGTCGGCCTCGACCCCGAGGCCCGCTCGCCGATCTGGCTCCAGCGCCGGCTCCAGAAGGCCGGGATGCGCCCCATCTCGCTCGCCGTCGACGTCACCAACTACGTGATGATCGAGCTGGGCCAGCCGCTGCACGCCTACGACCGCACCCTGGTCGACGGGCCGATCGGGGTCCGCCGCGCCGAGCCCGGCGAGGTCCTCACCACCCTCGACGGCGCCAAGCGCACGCTCGACGCCGCCGACCTGGTCATCACCGACAACCGGGGCCCCATCGGCCTGGCCGGTGTGATGGGCGGCGCCAACACCGAGATCGCCGACTCGGTCACCGACCCCGAGACCGGCCAGGTCAGGGGCACCACCGAGGTGGTCATCGAGGCCGCGCACTTCGACCCGGTCGCCATCGCCCGTACCGCGCGCCGCCACAAGCTGTCCTCGGAGGCGTCCAAGCGCTTCGAGCGCGGCGTCGACCCGCAGGCCGCCTCCGCCGCCGCCCAGCGGACCGTCGACCTGCTGGTGCTCCTCGCGGGCGGTACCGCCGAGGCCGGTGTCACCGAGGTCCTCGCGCCCTCCGCGCCGCGCACCATCTCGGTCCCCGCCGACCACCCGGACCGGGTGGCGGGTGTGGAGTACGGCCGCGAGACCGTCGTGCGCCGCCTCCAGGAGATCGGCTGCGACGTCTACGGACAGGACGAGCTCGTCGTCACCGTGCCGTCGTGGCGCCCCGACCTCACCGAGCCGAACGACCTCGCCGAGGAGGTCATCCGGCTGGAGGGGTACGAGAACCTGCCCTCGACCCTGCCGAAGCCGCCCGCCGGCCGCGGTCTGACCGAGCGCCAGCGGCTGCACCGCCGGGTGGGCCGCGCGCTGGCCGGGGCCGGCTATGTGGAGGCGCCGAACTACCCGTTCGTCTCCGAGCAGGTCTTCGACCAGCTCGGCCTGGCGGCGGACGACCCGGGCCGCCGCGTCGTGAAGCTGGTCAACCCGCTCAACGACGAGGAGCCGGCGCTGCGCACCACGCTGCTGCCGGGGCTGCTCACCGCGCTGCGCCGCAACGCCGGCCGCGGCAGCCACGACCTGGCGCTCTTCGAGACCGGTCTGGTGTTCAAGCCCACCGAGCGGCCCGGCGTCGCCGGCCGGCTGCCCGTCGACCGCCGCCCCACCGACGAGGAGATCGCCGCGCTCGACGCCGTGCTGCCCGCGCAGCCCCGGCACGCGGCCGTGGTCCTCGCCGGTGCGCGCGAGCAGGCCGGCTGGTGGGGCAAGGGCCGTCCGGCGGACTGGGCCGACGCGGTCGAGGCCGCCCGGACCCTGGCCCGCGAGGCCGGCGCGGAGCTCATCGTCCAGCAGGGCCAGTACGGGCCGTGGCACCCGGGCCGCTGCGCCGAGCTCGCCGTCGTCATCGACGGGGAGATCGTCGCGATCGGCCACGCGGGCGAGCTGCAACCGCGCGTGGTCAAGGCGCTGAGCCTGCCCGAGCGCGCCTGCGCCATGGAGCTCGACCTGGACCTGCTGGCGAAGGCGGGGGAGGGCACCCTGCGGGCGCCCCGGATCTCCACCTTCCCGGTGGCCACCCAGGACGTGGCGCTGGTCGTCGACACCGAGGTCCCCTCGGCGGCCGTCGAGTACTTCCTGCGCGGCGGCGCCGGTGAACTCCTGGAGTCCATCCGGCTGTTCGACACCTACACCGGTGAGCAGATCGGCGAGGGCAAGAAGTCGCTGGCGTACGCGCTGCGCTTCCGCGCCCCCGACCGCACGCTGACCGTCGAGGAGGCCTCGGCCGCCCGCGACGCCGCGGTGGCCCTGGCCGCCGAGCGCACGGGCGCGGTGCTCCGCGGGGCGTAACAACCCGCACGGCAGTACGGAAAGGGCGCGTCCGGATCACCGGACGCGCCCTTGCCGCATGTGCGCCGCCTCCCCGCGCCCCGCTCTCGCTCAGCCCCTCCCTTCCCACGCGTGCCTGCTCACTCGTTCGGGTGAGAACGGGGAGCCATCTACGCGGAAGGGGGCAGCCGGTGGACAGAATCAATCCGGCCGTGAAGGCCGGGGCAGGGGCGAGCGGCGCAGAGGCCTAGGGGGGCCGACGGCATGATCCGTACCGGGAGCTGGACGGCGGCCTGCGCGCGCGCCCTCGGTACGGGGCGGGGTCTCGCGCTGGCGCTGCCCGCCCTCTGGCTGGTCCTGGTCGTCGTCTGGCAGCTGACCTGCCCCCTGGTCACCGACGACTCCCTGGGCCTGCGGATCGCCACCTGTGCCGCCTTCCTGACCGCCGTGGTCTGCCTGGTGCACGGCGTCCGGCTGACCGCGGCGCGGGAGCTGCGGCTCGTCCAGGAGGTCGCGGACGCCGCCCAGCGGGTGCTGCTGCGCCCGCCGCCGCCCCGCGTGGACGGGCTCACGGTGGCCGCCGGGCAGCTCTGCGCGGGCCGCGGCGCGGTGGTCGGCGGCGATCTGTACGAGGTGATGGCCACGCGGTACGGGGTGCGGGTCGTCATGGGTGATGTGCGCGGCCACGGACTGGGCTCGCTCGGCGCGGTCGCGGCGGTGCTCGGCAGCTTCCGCGAGGCAGCCCACGACGAACCGGAGCTGGCGGGCGTGCTGCGGCGCCTGGAGCGGGCGCTGCAGCGGCATCTGCGCGAGCGGGCCCGCAGCGAGCACCCCTCGTGCCGCACGGGTGAGCCCGAGAGCCCGCTCGCCGAGGAGTTCGTGACCGTACTGCTCCTGGAGATCCGCGCCGACGGCCTGGTGGTCGCCCTCAACTGCGGCCATCCCTGGCCCTACCGGCTGTGCGGCGGCGCCGAGGCCCTGCTGCCCGGTGATCCGCTGCCGCCGCTCGGCTCCTTCCCCCTCCCCGCCGACCTGCCGCTGCACCGCTGCACGCGGCTGCTGCCGGGGGAGGCGCTCTGTCTGCACACGGACGGCGCCGAGGACGCCCGGGACCGCGCCGGGCGGTTCTTCCGGCTGCAGGAAGTACTCGCCCGGGCGGCCCTGGACACCCCGCTGTCACCCGCCGCGGTGATCCACCGCGTACAGCGGGAGCTGCTGCGGCACACCGGCGGCCGGCTCGCCGACGACGTGGCGCTGATGGTGCTGCGCAACGACCGGGTGCGCGTGCCCGCGCAGCCCGCCGCCGTCCCCACCGCGCGGGCCCGGCGCTGAACCGGGCGGGCGTGCGCCGTCGGCCCTGCCGCGGAGTGACGGGCAGTTCGGCAGGACCGGCGGCGCCGGGAGCGGGCCGCCGCACTGTACGAGGGGGAGCCGGCGGCCCGGCACGCCTCTGTGGAGAGGCAGTTCAGTCAATCCGGAGCCGTCCGGCGGCGGCAGAGTGCGCGGCGTACGAATGCGAGCACTCCCATCACACCCCGTGTGAACGCGCCTCCTCTACGCTGGGTCCACCGAGCCAACGGAGGGCCTGATGCAGCCCAATACCCTGCTCGACGCGCTGGTCGACGAGGCAGGCATCTCGAACGCCGGGCTCGCGGCCCATGTCAACCAGGCGGGCCGTGCCCGGGGGCTGGCGCTGAGGTACGAACACACCGCGGTGGCCCGGTGGCTGAAGGGCCAGCGACCGCGCGGACAGGTGCCCGATCTGATCTGCGAGGTGCTCTCGGTCCGGCTGCACCGGCCGGTCACCCTCGACGACATCGGGCTCGGCGTGCCGGGTGAGCCGGCCGCGCCGGTGGGCTCACCGCTGGCGGGGTTCGTGGAGCGCGCCACCGCCCTGTGGCGCTCCGACGAGCAGCAGCGCCCGCACATACTGGGCGCCCCCGCGGTCACCGGCACCCCGGCCGTGATGCCGGTGTGGGAGTGGGAGAACCCGCCGGAGGACACCGATGTGTCCCGGCACGGGCAGACCGCCGTGGGCGAGAGCGACATCGAGATGCTGCGGGCCGCCCGCGAGCACTACGAGCTGATGTACCGCAAGGCCGGGGGCATCGCGACCCGTTCGCGCATCGTGGGCTTCCTCAACTCCGAGACCGCCCCGCTGCTGCGCGGCTGCTACACCGACGCGACCGGCCGGAAGCTGCACCGGGCGACCGGCGGCCTGGTCGCGGTCGCCGGGATCTGCGCGTACGACTCCAACGCCCAGGGACTGGCGCAGCGCTACTTCCACCAGGCGCTGAGGCTGGCGAAGGCGAGCGGGGACCGGGGGCTCGGCGCGTATGTGATCGCGCTGCTGGTCAACCAGTCGCTCTTCATGCGCGACTACCGCCAGGCGGTCGCCTTCGCGGAGGCGGCGCTGCGGGCGGCGGGCCATCAGCTCACCCCGGCGCTGGCCGCGGATCTGCACGCGATGCAGGCCAAGGCGTACGCACATCTCGGCGACGGGCCGAGCGCGCTCGGCGCGATCCGCGGCGCGGAGCGGGCGGCCGAGCGCATCCGGCCCAAGAAGGAACCCGCCGAGACCGGCTATGTCCAGCCGGGCCTGGTCAACGTCCAGGTGGCGGAGGCCCTGCTGCGGCTCGGCGATCTGCCGGCCGCGCGCGAGCAGGCGGGACTGGCGGCGCACGCCCCCTCGCACGACCGGGGCAGGGTGCACCGCCTGGCGATGCTCGCCCAGATCGAGCTGCGGCAGGGCGACGCGGACCGGGCCGTCGCGACGGCGGTCGAGATGGCCGAGCGGGCCCGCGGGATGGAGTCGCAGCGCCTTCGCGACCGGTTGCGCGTCGTACGCGAGCACCTGGTCGAGAGCGGTTGCGCCGGCGCCGACGAAGCCGCCGAGCTGATCGACGGGGCACTGCGCGTTCCCCTGTGAGCGCGCGCCTGCTGCGATATTGCCATCCTCTTGTCGGAAGGTGGCAAAAACGTGCAGTGGACGAACCTGAGTGAGCAAACTGTCTATGAGAACCGCTGGTTCCGCGTCAATCTCGCCGATGTCGCTCTCCCGGACGGGCGACACCTCGACCACTTCCTGATCCGGCTCCGCCCGGTCGCCGTGGCGACCGCGGTCAACGGGGCCAACGAGGTGCTGCTGCTCTGGCGGCACCGCTTCATCACCGACAGCTGGGGCTGGGAGCTGGCCGCGGGGGTCGTCGAGGACGGCGAGGACATCGAGGCCGCGGCGGCCCGCGAGATGGAGGAGGAGACCGGGTGGCGGCCGGGCCCGCTGCGCCATCTCCTCACCGTCGAGCCCGCCAACGGGCTCATCGACGCCCGCCACCACCTCTACTGGTCGGAGTCGGCCGAGTACATCGGCCACCCCGAGGACGACTTCGAGTCGTCGCGGCGCGAGTGGGTACCGCTCAAACTGGTGCCCGACATGATCGCCCGCGGGGAGGTGCCGGCCGCCAATATGGCGGCCGGACTCCTGCTCCTGCACCATCTGCGGCTCGGCGACGGCTGACCGCCGCCGTCCGCCGGTGTTCACCGCCCCAGTGCCTGCCAGACGGCGACGGTCAGCGCGCCGAGGGCGGTGAGCGCCGTGAGCGCGGGCAGCGGCCACCTGGTGTGTTCCAGGGTCGCCACCCGCACGCCCAGTTCGGCCAGTTCGCGTTCGCTCTGGTCGTCGCGGTGGGTGAGCAGCGTCAGCTGCCCGTCGATGCGGGCCAGGCCCACTTCCAGGGAACGGCGTAACTCGAACAGTTCGTCGACGGCCATCGGTAGGCCGGGGTCGCTCGGCACGGCGAGGCTCCTTCGTCAGTACGGCGGAATGCCATTGACTTTTCGCCAAGGAGTCAACTCGCCCTGCTCGCGGGGCGGGAGAGTGTGCGAAGAGCATATGCGGGCTCGCGCCGCACACCCGGTGTGAACGCGGCGGGCCCGGCCCTCGTCGGAGGGAGCCGGGCCCGGCGTCGGCCGTCGCGCGGTGGTCAGGCGTACGTGTAGAAACCGGAGCCGGTCTTGCGGCCCAGACGGCCCGCGTCCACCATGCGCTGCAGCAGCGGCGGCGCCGCGTACAGCGGTTCCTTGAACTCGTCGTACATCGAGTCCGCCACCGAGGCGACCGTGTCCAGACCGATGAGATCGGACAGCTTGAGCGGACCCATCGGGTGGGCGCAGCCCAGCTCCATGCCGTTGTCGATGTCCTCGCGGCTGGCGATGCCCGACTCGAACATCCGGATCGCGGAGAGCAGATACGGGATGAGCAGCGCGTTGACCACGAAGCCCGAGCGGTCCTGGGCACGGATCGCGTGCTTGCCGAGGACCTTCTCCACCATGGCCTGGGCCCGGCTGAGGGTGCCCTCCGAGGTGGTGAGCGCCGGGATCAGCTCGACGAGCTTCTGCACCGGCGCCGGGTTGAAGAAGTGGATGCCGATGACCTGGTCGGGCCGCGAGGTGGCGACCGCGAGCTTCACCAGCGGGATGGAGGAGGTGTTGGAGGCCAAGATCGCGTCCGGGCGGGTGACCACCTGGTCGAGGACCTGGAAGATCTCGGTCTTGACCTGCTCGTTCTCGACCACGGCCTCGATGACCAGATCGCGGTCGGCGAACTCGCCGAGGTCGGTGGTGAAGCTCAGCCGGGCGAGCGTCGCGTCACGCTCCTCCTCGGTGATCTTGCCGCGCTCGGCGGCCTTCGAGAGGGAGTTGTGCAGCCGGGTACGGCCGATCTCCAGGGCTTCGCCAGTGGTCTCGGCGACCTTCACGTCCAGGCCGCTACGGGCGCAGACCTCCGCGATGCCGGCCCCCATCTGGCCGCAGCCCACCACTCCGACGCGTGCAATATCTCCCGTAGGGTCCGTCACATCGTGCCTTTCGCTTCTGACAGAAAAGTCCCGGCGGGTCCCCCGTACGGTTCCGGCGCCCGACCCGGCCCCACGACGTTACTCCGCGCCTGCGTGGGATCAGGGGTTGGGGCGGGCATGCTGTGCGCAACACCGGACATTCTCGGCGACGAGGGGGGCACCAAGTGGGACGGATCACTCGGCGGGGACTGCTAGCGGCGACGCTCGCCGCTGGCTCGACCGGCACGGTGAACGGCCTGGTCACAGCGGGTGTGGCCGCCGCGCAGGACGTGCCCGGGGCCCTCGCGGCCCCCTCTCCCGGCCGCCCCTGGCACGCCCCGCGGCCCCTGGAGTTCCGGGGGGTGTGGCTGGCGACGGTGTCCAACCTCGACTGGCCCTCGCAACCGGGGCTGCCCCCGGACCGGCAGGAGGCCGAGCTCATCGCCCACCTCGACCGGGCCGCCGCCCTGCGGCTGAACGTGGTGGCGCTCCAGGTCCGCCCCACCGCCGACGCCCTGTGGCCCTCGCCGTATGAGCCGTGGAGCCAGTACCTCAGCGGGGTCCAGGGCCAGGACCCGGGCTGGGATCCACTGGGCACGGCCGTCCGCGAGGCCCACCGGCGCGGCCTGGAGCTGCACGCCTGGTTCAACCCGTACCGGGTGGCCAACCACACCGACCCGTCCAGGCTGGTGCCGACCCACCCCGCGCGCGTGCACCCCGACTGGGTCGTGGCGTACGGCGGAAAGCTCTACTACAACCCCGGGATCCCGGAGGTCCGCCACTTCGTGCAGGACGCGATGCTGGACGCGGTCACGCGCTACGACGTGGACGCGGTGCACTGGGACGACTACTTCTATCCGTACCCGGTCGCCGGTCAGGCCTTCGCCGACGACGACGCCTACGAGCGCTACGGCGCGGACTTCCCCGACCGGGCCGCCTGGCGCCGCGACAACATCGACCGCCTCGTCCGGGAGACCGCGGACCGGATCAAGCGGATCCGGGGCCGGGTGAAGTTCGGGATCAGCCCCTTCGCGGTCTGGCGCAACGCGGCGACCGACCCGCTCGGCTCGCCCACCAGGGCCGGGGTGCAGACCTACGACGACCTGCACGCCGACACCCGCAGGTGGGTGCGCGAGCACTGGATCGACTACATCTGCCCGCAGGTGTACTGGAACATCGGCTTCCAGGCCGCCGACTACGCCGAGCTGGTGCCCTGGTGGGACGCGGTCGCCCGGGACAGCGGCACCCAGCTGATCATCGGGGAGGCCCTGTACAAGGCGGGCAACCCCGCGCAGCCCCCCGCCTGGCAGGACCCGGCCGAGCTGTCCCGCCACCTCACGTTCGCACGGCGCTACGCGTCCGTGCGGGGCCACTGCTTCTTCTCCGCCAAGGACGTCGCTGAGGACCGGATCGGGGCGATGGCCCGTGTGGTCGCGGACCACTATCCCGGCCGGGTGCGGCCCTGACCGCCCCGCGACCGGGGAGCGCGGGGCGGCGCGCGGCCGGTCTCAGGCCGCCGCGCGCTGGGTGACGGCGATGCACACCAGCACACCCGCCGCGGCCAGCGGGGCGGCGGGGGAGAGGTGCTCGCCGAGCAGCAGGACCGCCCAGACCAGCGTGAGCAGCGGCTGCGCCAGCTGGAGCTGACTGGCCCGGGGCACCCCGATGGCGGCCATGCCCCGGTACCAGACGTACAGCCCGAAGAACTGCGAGCCGACCGCCACCCACAGCACCCCGAGGACGCCGTGCGCGCCCAGGTGGACCGGCTCGGCGGCGAGGGCCGCGGCCGAGCCGAGGGCGGCGAGCGGCAGGGTGAGGATCAGCGCCCAGCCGATCACCTGCCAGCCCGGCATCACCCGGGCGAGGCGCCCTCCCTCGGTGTATCCGGCGGCGCAGACCAGCAGGGCCGCGAAGAGGTAGAGGTCGCCCGTGGAGAGGGCGCCGCCGCTCTGCTGCACGGTGAAGGCGACCACCACCCCCGCTCCGGCCAGCGCCGCTGCCCAGAAGGCGCGGGAGGGCCGGCGCCCGGTCCGCAGCGCCGAGAGCGCGGCCGTGGTCAGCGGCAGCAGGCCCACCACGACCGCCGCGTGCGAGGTGGTGGAGGTCCGCAGGGCCATGGTGGTCAGCAGCGGGAAACCGACCACGGTCCCGGCCGCGACCATGGCGAGGCCCGCCCAGTGCCGGCGCTCGGGCAGCGGGACCCGGCCCACCAGCAGGAAGACACCGGCGATCACTCCGGCGAGCAGACTGCGGACGGCGACGAGCGACCAGGGCCCGAAACTCTCCAGGCCCCAGGCGGTGGCCGGGAAGGTCAGGGAGAAGGCGACGACACCGAGTCCGGCGAGGAGCGCGCCCTGCCGGGGGTCGGGGGCCGCCACCGGCCCCGGAGTGCGGGCCGGGCGGCTGTCGACCGCTATCGTCGTGGAGGCAGTAGCGCTATCCTGTGCTGTCATGCAAGAGCGTAGCAGCGTGGCCGACCTGGCGACCATCCTCAGAGATGAGCTCGACCGCTACTCCATAGGTGGAAAGCTGCCGTCGAGCCGGGCCCTCGTCGAGCGGTACCGGGTCTCGCCGGTGACCGTCTCGCGGGCGCTGGCCAGGCTCGCCGCCGAGGGCCTCGTCGTCACCCGGCCCGGCGCCGGGGTCTTCCGCGCCGAGCCCCGTACGTCCGCGACCCGCGCCGGCGACACCTCCTGGCAGGAGGTCTCGCTCAGCGCCGACGGAGCCACCGACGCGGTACCGCGCGCGGTCGACGCCTCCGGGGTCCTGGCCACCCTCGCCGCGCCGCCGCCCGGGGTGATCGAGTTCAACGGCGGCTACCTCGCCCCCGCCCTCCAGCCGGAGCGCGCGATGGCCGCCGCCCTCGCCCGGGCCGGCCGCCGCCCCGGCGCCTGGGGCCGGCCGCCCACCGACGGACTGACCGAACTGCGCGAGTGGTTCGCCCGTGAGATCGGCGGCACGGTCACCGCCGCCGAGGTGCTGATCTGCGCCGGGGGGCAGTCCGCGCTCACCACGGCGCTGCGGGCGCTCGCGGCGCCGGGCGCGCCGGTCCTGGTGGAGTCGCCGACCTATCCCGGCATGCTCGCGGTGGCCCGCGCCTCGGGGCTGCGGCCGGTACCGGTCCCGGTCGACACCGACGGGGTGCGGCCCGACCTGCTCGCCGCCGCCTTCCGGGCCACCGGGGCGCGGGTCCTGGTGAGCCAGCCGCTCTTCCAGAACCCCACGGGCGCGGTGCTCGCCCCGGCCCGGCGGGCCGAAGTGCTGCGGGTGGCGCGGGAGTCCGGGGCGTTCGTCATCGAGGACGACTTCGCCCGGCTGCTCGTCCACGCGGACGCCGGGCCGCTGCCCGCGCCGCTCGCCGCCGACGACCCCGACGGCGTGGTCGTGCACGTCCGCTCGCTCACCAAGGTGGCCTCCCCCAGTCTGCGCGTGGGCGCGCTCGCGGCCCGGGGCCCGGTCCTGGAGCGGCTGCGCGCGATCCAGGTCGTGGACAGCTTCTTCGTCCCGCGCCCGCTCCAGGAGACGGCCCTGGAGCTGGTCGGCTCCCCCGCCTGGCCCCGCCATCTGCGGGCCGTCTCCCAGGAGCTGGGGGAGCGCCGCCAGGCCATGGCGACCGCCCTGGCCCGCCATCTGCCCGGCCCGGCCGTGCCCCATCTGCCCTCCGGCAGGCGCAGCCACAGGTGGTAGCCGCCGGAGGGCAGATGGGGCACGGCCGGGCCGGGCAGATGGCGGGCCAGGGCGGTCGCCATGGCCTGGCGGCGCTCCCCCAGCTCCTGGGAGACGGCCCGCAGATGGCGGGGCCAGGCGGGGGAGCCGACCAGCTCCAGGGCCGTCTCCTGGAG
>NZ_JBJHPC010000126.1:0-14518 GCF_045257485.1 Streptomyces sp. YS-3
CTTGGGGCCGTCCCGGAGCACCACCCGGTCCGCCGCCTCCAGCAGTTCCCGCCGCGCGCGTTGCCCTGAGCCCTGGGGGGGTGTGCGTCCGCGGGTGGTGGGGTCTAGTCGCGCAGTTCCCCGCGCCCCTTTGGGGTCCGGTGTTCGTCTGCGGGCCGTGGGTGGCTGGTCGCGCAGTTCCCCGCGCCCCTTCAGGGGCCGGTGGTCGTCTGCGGGCCGGTGGGTGGCCGGTCGCGCAGTTCCCCGCGCCCCTTGGCAACTCCGGCCACCGCACCTGCAACCGCCTCCGGCGGGGTCCCGCTGGGGAGGGGCTAGAACCCCGGGCCTCCGGCCCGGTCCGCCGCCGCGGCCAGGCGGCCCCACAGCAGGTCCGCCAGGCCCCGCACCAACTCCGCCCGCGAGCAGGGCCGTTCGCCCAGCCACCAGTCGCCCGCCGCGTGCATCATGCCGACGATCCCGTGGCCCCACACCCGCGCCAGCGCCTCGCTCCCCGGCCCGAGGCCGATCCGCTCGGCTATCACCACGCCCAGCTCCTCGCCCATCCGCCGCAGCAGCGGCGCGGAGTGGCGGCCCACGTCGAAGCCGGGCTGCTCGCCGCCGCTGTCCTCCGCGGGGTGCATCAGGAAGCGGTACACCTGCGGCCGTGCCTCGATCGCCACCAGATACGTCTCCAGCGTCGCCTCGACCCGCTCACGGCGTCCGGCGGGCGCGTCCAGGGCCGCCCGCAGCGCCGCGAGCAGTGCGTCGGTGTGGCGCTGCGCGAGGGCACGGTAGAGCCCGCCCTTGTCCCCGAAGTGCCGGTAGAGGATCGGCTTGGTGATCCCCGCCTCCGCGGCGATCGCGTTCATCGACGCCTTGGGGCCGTCCCGGAGCACCACCCGGTCCGCCGCCTCCAGCAGTTCCCGCCGACGGCTCTCGGCCGACGTCCGCTGCTGTTCGGCCTGGTGTGTGGTCTCCATGGCTTCGTCTCCCCGCCCGTACTCGTACTGCGTCTTTCCCGGTTCCGTCGGCGCCTGTTCCGCCATCCGGAATGCCTGCGCAACGTAACACCCCGGCCAGGTCCCGCGCTGAGCGGCCGTTCTCCGGTTGACATGCCCTACCGACGAGTAACATACTGCCGTTACCGCAAGTAACGCTTGTCTGTGGCACGGGAAGTGGTGGAGGGGACATGGCTGAGTTCACTATGGAGCTCAACGACGACCAGAAGCAGGTCAGGGACTGGCTGCACGGGTTCGCGAAGGATGTCGTCCGCCCCGCCGCCGCGGAGTGGGACGAGCGCGAGGAGACCCCCTGGCCGGTGATCCAGGAAGCCGCCAAGGTGGGAATCTACTCCCTGGACTTCTATGCCCAACAGTTCTTCGACCCGACCGGTCTCGGCATCCCGGTCGCCATGGAGGAGCTGTTCTGGGGCGACGCCGGCATCGCCCTGTCGATCGTCGGGACGGGCCTCGCCGCCGTCGGCGTCCTCGCCAACGGAACCGAGGAGCAGATCGGCACCTGGATTCCCCAGATGTACGGCGACGTGGACGATGTGAAGGTCGCCGCCTTCTGCTCCTCCGAGCCGGACGCGGGCTCCGACGTCGCCTCGATGCGGACCAGGGCCGTCTACGACGAGGCCAAGGACGAGTGGGTGCTCAACGGCACCAAGACCTGGGCCACCAACGGCGGCATCGCCAACGTCCACGTGGTCGTGGCGGTCGTCGACCCCGGGCTCGGCTCCAAGGGGCACGCCTCCTTCATCGTGCCGCCGGACACCCCCGGCCTGTCCCAGGGCCAGAAGTTCAAGAAGCACGGCATCCGCGCCTCGCACACCGCCGAGGTCGTCCTGGAGGACGTGCGCGTCCCCGGCCACTGCCTGCTGGGCGGCAAGGAGAAGCTGGACGAGCGCCTGGCCCGGGCCCGCGAGAAGGCGAAGGCGGGCGGCGGTGTGGGGGCACCTCCCAGCGGTAGCTGGGGGAGCGTGAAGAACGCCGCCATGGCCACCTTCGAGGCCTCCCGCCCGGCCGTCGGCGCCATGGCGGTCGGCACCGCCCGCGCCGCGTACGACTACGCGCTCGAATACGCCATGGGCCGCGAGCAGTTCGGCCGCCCGATCATCGACAACCAGGGCGTCGCCTTCCAGCTCGCCGACATGCGGACGCAGATCGACGCCGCCCGTCTCCTGGTGTGGCGCGCCTCCTGGATGGCCACGGCGGGCCGGCCCTTCACCTCCGCCGAGGGCTCGATGTCCAAGCTGTTCGCGAGCGAGACCGCCAAGAAGGTCACCGCGCAGGCGATCCAGATCCTCGGTGGCAACGGCTACACCCGGGAGTACCCGGTGGAGCGCATGCACCGGGACGCCGCCATCTACACGATCTTCGAGGGCACCAGCGAGATCCAGCGCCTGGTGATCGCCCGCACCCTGTCCGGCATGCCGATCCGCTAGCTTGCTGCCGCCACAGAGCCGGCTCCGTTCCCGTGTGGCGGGAACGGAGCCGTATCGTTTTTCTGGCCGTGCCCCTTGCTCAGACCGGCAGCTGGGCCTCGATGGCCGCCACGACCTCGGGGGCCTCCGGCTCGGTGGCCGGACGGATCCGGGAGACCACCTCGCCGGCCGGGGAGATCAGGAACTTCTCGAAGTTCCACTGGATGTCACCGGCCTCGCCCTGCGCGTCCGCGACCTCGGTGAGGCGGGCGTACAGCGGGTGGCGGCCGTCGCCGTTGACGTCGGTCTTCTCCAGCAGCGGGAACGTCACCCCGTACGTCGCCGAGCAGAACGTCCGGATCTCCTCCGCGCTGCCGGGCTCCTGGGCGCCGAACTGGTTGCAGGGCACACCGAGCACGGTGAAGCCGCGCTCGCCGTACCGCGCCTGGAGGCGCTCCAGACCGGCGTACTGCGGGGTCAGACCGCACTTGGACGCCACGTTCACGACCAGCACCGCCTTGCCCTTGTAGTCGGCCAGCGAGGTGGGCTCGCCGGTCAGGGTGCGCAGCGGGATGTCGTACAGGCTCATCAGCCAACTCCTCGTAACGGGGGTGGGACGGGTCAGTCGCGGGCCGGCAGCGGGCGGAACAGGCCCTCCTGGACCACGGACACCAGCAGCCGGCCCGCACGGTCGTAGATGCGACCGCGGGCCAGGCCCCGGCCGCCGGTCGCGATGGGGGACTCCTGGTCGTACAGGAACCACTCGTCGGTCCGGAACGGCCGGTGGAACCACATGGCGTGGTCCAGCGAGGCCATGTCGAAGCCCCGCGGGCCCCACAGGGGCTCCACCGGGATGCGGACCGCGTCGAGCAGCGTCATGTCGGACGCGTAGGTGAGCGCGCAGGTGTGCACCAGCGGGTCGTCGCCCAGCGGGCCGACCGCGCGCATCCACACAGCGCTGCGCGGGTCCGCGTCCTTGATCTCCCGCGGTGTCCAGCGCAGCCGGTCCACGTACCGGATGTCGAAGGGCTGACGGCGTGCCATGCGCTCCAGGGCCTCCGGCAGCACGCCCAGGTGCTCGCGGATCTCGTCGGCGACGGTGGGCAGCGACTCCGGCTCGGGGAAGTCCAGCCGCGGCGGCAGCTGGTGCTCGATGCTGCCCTGCTCGGGCTGGTGGAAGGAGGCCGTCAGATTGAAGATCGTGCGGCCCTGCTGGACCGCGGTGACCCGGCGGGTGGTGAACGACCGGCCGTCCCGCACCCGCTCGACCTGGTAGACGATCGGCACCCCGGGGCGGCCGGGGCGCAGGAAGTAGGCGTGCAGCGAGTGCACCGGGCGCTCGCCGTCCGTGGTGCGCCCGGCCGCCACCAGCGCCTGGCCGGCCACCTGCCCGCCGAAGACCCGTTGCAGGGACTCCTCGGGGCTGCGGCCACGGAAGATGTCGACCTCGATCTGCTCCAGGTCGAGCAGATCGACGAGTCTCTCGGCGGGGTTGGTCATGTCGTCGCGGTCCTTTCCGGAACGAAGGAGGTCAGAGCTCGCCCACGTCGGTGACGCGCACCACCGCGCGGCCCTCTTCGTCGGAGGCCGCGAGGTCGACCTCCGCGCTGATGCCCCAGCCGTGGTCGCCGTTGGGGTCGGCGAAGGTCTGGCGGACGCGCCACAGGCCGTGCGCCGGGTCCTCCTCGATCGCCAGCAGCTTCGGCCCACGCGCGTCCGGGCCGGTGCCCAGGTCCTCGTACTCGTCCCAGTACTTGTCCATCGCCCCGCCCCAGGCGTCCGCGTCCCAGCCGGACTCGGCGTCCATCTCGCCGAGCGCGTCCACGTTGTCGAGCGCGGCCAGCTCCACCCGGCGGAACATCGCGTTGCGCACCAGCACACGGAAGGCGCGGGCGTTGGCCGTGACCGGCTTGACCTCGTCGGCCTTCTCCTGGGCCTGCTCGGCGGTCTCGATCTCCGGGTTGGCCAGCTGCTCCCACTCGTCGAGCAGACTGGAGTCGACCTGGCGGACCATCTCCCCGAGCCAGGCGATCAGATCCTCCAGGTCCTCGGTCTTCAGGTCGTCCGGGATGGTGTGGTCGAGCGCCTTGTACGCGCTCGCCAGATAGCGCAGGACGATCCCCTCGGTGCGCGCCAGCTCGTACCAGGAGGTGAACTCGGTGAAGGTCAGCGCCCGTTCGTACATGTCACGGATGACGGACTTCGGCGAGACCGGGTGGTCGCCCACCCACGGGTGTGACTTCTTGTAGACGTTGTACGCGTGCCACAGCAGCTCTTCCAGCGGCTTCGGGTACGAGATGTCCTGGAGCCGCTCCATGCGCTCCTCGTACTCGATCCCGTCCGCCTTCATCTGCCCGACGGCCTCGCCGCGCGCCTTGTTCTGCATGGCGGCGAGGATCTGGCGCGGGTCGTCGAGCGTGGACTCGACGACGGAGACCATGTCCAGCGCGTACGAGGGCGACTCCGGGTCCAGCAGGTCGAAGGCCGCGAGCGCGAACGTGGACAGCGGCTGGTTCAGCGCGAAGTCCTGCTGGAGATCGACGGTGAGCCGGATGGTGCGGCCCTCGGCGTCCGGGGTGTCCAGCTGCTCCACCACACCGCCGTCGAGCAGCGAGCGGTAGATGGCGATGGCCCGGCGGATGTGCCGCAGCTGCGCCTTGCGCGGCTCGTGGTTGTCCTCCAGCAGATGGCGCATCGCCGCGAAGGCGTTGCCCGGCCGGGCGATCACCGAGAGCAGCATGATGTTGGTGACCCTGAAGCGCGAGGTCAGCGGCTCGGGCTCGGCCGCGATCAGCTTCTCGAAGGTGGCGTCCGACCAGGCCACGAAGCCCTCGGGGGCCTTCTTGCGGACCACCTTGCGGCGCTTCTTCGGGTCGTCGCCCGCCTTGGCGAGGGCCTTCTCGTTCTCGATGACGTGCTCGGGCGCCTGGGCGACCACGAACCCCGCGGTGTCGAACCCGGCCCGCCCGGCCCGGCCCGCGATCTGGTGGAACTCGCGGGCGCGCAGGGTGCGCACCCGGTTGCCGTCGTACTTGGTGAGCGCGGTGAACAGCACGGTGCGGATGGGCACGTTGACGCCGACACCCAGGGTGTCCGTCCCGCAGATCACCTTCAGCAGACCCGCCTGCGCCAGCTTCTCGACCAGGCGCCGGTACTTGGGCAGCATGCCCGCGTGGTGCACACCGATGCCGTGGCGCACATAGCGGGAGAGGTTCTGGCCGAACTTGGTGGTGAAGCGGAAGTGGCCGATCAGCTCCGCGATCGCGTCCTTCTCCTCGCGGGTGCACATGTTGATGCTCATCAGCGACTGCGCCCGCTCCACCGCCTGGGCCTGGGTGAAGTGCACGATGTAGACGGGCGACTGCTTCGTCTCCAGGAGCTCGGTCAGCGTCTCGGTGATCGGCGTGGTGACGTACTCGTACGAGAGCGGTACCGGGCGGGTCGCCGAGCGGACCACCGCGGTCTGACGGCCGGTGCGCCGGGTCAGGTCCTTCTCGAACATCGAGACGTCGCCGAGCGTCGCCGACATCAGGACGAACTGGGCCTGGGGCAGTTCCAGGATCGGGATCTGCCAGGCCCAGCCGCGGTCCGCCTCGGCGTAGAAGTGGAACTCGTCCATCACGACCTGGCCGATGTCGGCGTGCCTGCCGTCGCGCAGCGCGATGGAGGCGAGGACCTCGGCGGTGCAGCAGATGACCGGGGCGTCGGCGTTCACGGAGGCGTCGCCGGTCAGCATGCCGACGTTCTCGGTACCGAAGAGCTTGCAGAGGTCGAAGAACTTCTCCGAGACCAGCGCCTTGATCGGCGCGGTGTAGAACGTGACCTCGTCCCGGGCCAGCGCCGCGAAGTGCGCACCCGCCGCCACCAGGCTCTTTCCGGAGCCGGTGGGGGTGGAGAGGATCACGTTCGCGCCCGAGACCACCTCGATCAGCGCCTCCTCCTGGGCCGGGTACAGGGAGATGCCCCGCTCCTCGGCCCAGGTGGAGAAGGCCTCGAAGAGGGCGTCGGGGTCGGCACTCGGCGGCAGCTGATCGATAAGGGTCACGACCCCATCTTGCCTGGCTTCTCCCCGTGAGAGGGAACCGGCGGCGAGGCAAGAAGATCATGAACGATAGGCTGACGGGCCAACTGGGCCACGGGACAACAGGAAATGGGGCGGGGCACGGTCATGATGGGACCTGCGCACTCACTGTCAGGAGCGGCAGCCTGGCTGGGGGTGGGGGCCGCCGCGGCGGCCACGGGACACGCCATGCCCTGGCCGGTCCTCGTCGTCGGCGCGCTGATCAGTGCCGGGGCGGCGCTCGCGCCCGACCTCGACCACAAGTCCGCGACCATCTCGCGCGCCTTCGGACCGGTCTCCCGGGCCCTGTGCGGCATCGTCGACGACCTCTCGCACGCCGTCTACCAGGCGACCAGGGGACCCGGCGACCCGCGCCGCAACGGCGGCCACCGCACGCTCACCCACACCTGGCTGTGGGCCGTGCTGATCGGGGCGGGCGCCTCGGCCGCGGCCGTCTTCGGCGGGCGCTGGGCGGTGCTCGGCATCCTCTTCGTCCATGTGGTGCTCGCCGTGGAGGGCCTGCTGTGGCGGGCCGCCCGGATGTCCAGCGACGTCCTGGTGTGGCTGCTGGGCGCGGCCGGCGCCTGGATCATGGCCGGGGTCCTCGACAAGCCCGGCAACGGCTCGCACTGGCTCTTCACCGGCTCCGGCCAGGAGTACCTGTGGCTGGGCCTGCCGATCGTGCTGGGCGCGCTGGTCCACGACATCGGGGACGCGCTGACCGTCTCCGGCTGCCCGGTCCTGTGGCCGATCCCGGTGGGCCGCAAGCGCTGGTACCCGGTGGGCCCGCCCAAGATGATGCGGTTCCGGGCCGGGAGCTGGGTGGAGCTGAAGGTGCTGATGCCCGCGTTCATGGTGCTCGGCGGGGTGGGGGCGGCGGGGGCGCTCAACTTCATCTGAGCCCGCCACCGCCGCCCGTACGCCCTCGGGCTCGCCCGCCCCGGCCGGCAGGCTCGGTCTCACCCGTGCCAGGACCGCCACAGCGCCGCGTACGCCCCGTCCGCCTCGACCAGGGCGTCATGGCTGCCCAGCTCGCTGATGCGGCCGTTCTCGACCACCGCGATCACGTCCGCGTCGTGCGCGGTGTGCAGCCGGTGGGCGATCGCCACGACCGTACGGCCGTCGAGCACCCGGGCGAGCGACCGCTCCAGGTGGCGTGCCGCGCGCGGGTCCAGGAGCGAGGTCGCCTCGTCCAGGACCAGGGTGTGCGGATCCGCCAGGACGAGCCGGGCCAGCGCGATCTGCTGGGCCTGCGCCGGAGTGAGGGCGTACCCGCCCGAGCCGACCTCCGTCGCCAGGCCGTCCTCCAGCGCCCGCGCCCAGCCGTCCGCGTCCACCGCCCCCAGGGCCGCCCACAGCTCGGCGTCCCCGGCGCCGGTCCGGGCCAGCAGCAGGTTGTCCCGCAGCGAGCCCACGAAGACGTGGTGCTCCTGGTTGACCAGCGCCACGTGCTCGCGCACCCGCTCCGCGGGCATCCGCGACAGCTCGGCCTCGCCGAGCGTGATCCGGCCCTCGCGCGGCGCGTAGATGCCCGCGAGCAGCCTTCCGAGCGTGGACTTGCCCGCGCCGGACGGGCCCACCAGCGCCACCCGGGTGCCCGGGGCGACCGACAGGGACACCTGGTGCAGGACGTCCACGCCCTCGCGGTAACCGAAGCGCACCTCGTCCGCCTCGACGTCCCGGCCCCGCGGGCGCAGCCCGGCGTCGCCCGCGTCCGGCTCGATGTCGCGGACGCCGACGAGCCGGGCCAGCGAGACCTGGGCCACCTGGAGCTCGTCGTACCAGCGCAGGATGAGGCCGACCGGCTCGACCAGCATCTGGGCCAGCAGTGCTCCCGTGGTGAGCTGCCCCACCGTGAGCCAGCCGTGGAGCACGAACGAGCCGCCGATCATCAGCACCGCGAGCATGATCGTCATATGGGTGGCGCTGACGACCGGGAAGAGCACCGACCGCAGCCACAGCGTGTACCGCTCCCAGGCCGTCCACTCGCTGATCCGCTGCTCGGACAGGGCGATCCGGCGCTCGCCCAGGCGGTGCGCCTCGACGGTCCGGCCCGCGTCCACGGTCTCGGCGAGCACGGCGGCGACGGCCGCGTACCCGGCCGCCTCCGAGCGGTACGCCGAGGGCGCCCGCCTGAAGTACCAGCGGCACCCCGCCACCAGCAGCGGCACCGCGATCAGCACCGCGAGCGCCAGCGGCGGCGCGGTGACGCCGAGCGCGCCGATGAGCAGCAGCGCCCACACCACGCCGATCGCCAGCTGCGGCACGGCCTCGCGCATCGCGTTGGCCAGCCGGTCGATGTCCGTGGTGATCCGCGACAGCAGATCACCGGTGCCCGCGCGCTCCAGGACGCCCGGCGGCAGCCCCACCGACCGCACCAGGAAGTCCTCGCGCAGATCGGCCAGCATCTCCTCGCCGAGCATCCCGCCGCGCAGCCGCACCAGCCGGACGAACACGGTCTGGACCACGAGCGCGACGGCGAACAGCGCGGCCGTGCGCCCCAGATGGAGGTCCGGGACGTCGTCGGACAGGTCCTCGACGACCCCGCCGAGCAGATACGGACCCACCATCGAGGCGATCACCGCGACCGCGTTGACGCCCACCAGGAGCGCGAACGCCTTGCGGTGGCGCCGCAGCAGATGGCGTACGTACGCCCGGACGGTCGCCGGGGTGCCCACGGGGAGCGTGGCGGCCGACTCCGGGGCCGCCGGGTCGTATACGGGTGGCGTCACGCCGATCATGCCGTCTCCTCCCATGCGTCCTGTGCGTTCGTCTCCTCGTCGGTCTCCCGGGTGACCACCGCGCGGTAGCGGGCGTCGCCGCGCAGCAGCTCGCGGTGGAGGCCGACCGCGGCGACCTCGCCGTCGTGCACGAGCACCACCCGGTCCGCGAGGTCCAGGAGCAGCGGCGACGACGAGAACACGACCGTCGTACGCCCCGCGCGCAGCCGCTTGACGCCGCCCGCGACCCGTGACTCGGTGTGCGAGTCGACCGCCGAGGTCGGCTCGTCCAGGACCAGGACCTCCGGGTCGGTCACCAACGACCGTGCCAGGGCCAGGCGCTGGCGCTGGCCACCGGAGAGCGACCGGCCGCGCTCGGTGATCCGGGTGCGCATCGGGTCGCCGTCGCTGTCCACCGACGCCTGCGCCAGCGCGTCGAGGACGTCGTCGCACTGGGCGGCGGCCAGTGCCTCGTCCGGTGCGACCTTCCCGGACGCGGGCACGTCCAGAAGCTCGTGGAGCGTGCCGGAGAGCAGCACTGGGTCCTTGTCCTGGACGAGGACGGCGGCCCGTGCCGTGTCCAGCGGGAGCCCGTCGAGCGCGACTTGGCCGAGCAGCGCGGACGGCAGACCGCCCGCCTCGGCGGTGTGGCCGCCCAGCCGCTCGGCCAGCCGCCCGGCGGCGTCCGGATCGCCGCACACCACGGCCGTGAACCGGCCCTCGGGCGCGAGCAGCCCGCTCGCCGGGTCGTACAGGTCGCCGGACGGGACCGGGGCGGTCCGCGACGGCCCCTCCGTCCGGGACGGCACCCCCGTGTCCGTCCCGGACGGGTCCGTGGCCCGGCTCAGGGCGAGCACGCGGGCCGCGCGCCTGGCCGAGGGCCGGGAGAAGGAGTACGCCATGGCGATCTCCTCGAAGTGGCGCAGTGGGTACAGCATCAGCGTCACCGCGCTGTAGACGGTGACCAGTTCACCGACCTCGATCCGGCCGTCGCGGGCCAGCGCCGCCCCGTACCAGACCACCACGATCAGCAGCAGGCCCGGCAGCAGCACCTGGACCGCCGAGATCAGCGACCACATCCGGGCGCTGCGCACGGCGGCCCCGCGCACCTCCTGGGAGGCCTCGCGGTAACGGGCGAGGAAGAGCTCCTCGCCCCCGATGCCGCGCAGCACCCGCAGCCCGGCCACGGTGTCCGAGGCCAGCTCGGTCGCCCGGCCCGCCTTCTCGCGCTGGACGTCGGCCCGCCGGGTGGCGGGCGGCAGCAACGGCAGGACGGCCAGGGCCAGTACGGGAACGCCGACGGCGACCACCACGCCCAGCGCCGGCTGGTAGAGCACCAGACCGACACAGATGATGACCAGGGCGGCGGCTGCCGCGGCGAACCGCGACAGGGCCTCCACGAACCAGCCGATCTTCTCGACGTCGCCGGTGGAGACCGCGACGACCTCGCCCGCCGCGACCCTGCGGGTGAGCAGCGAGCCGAGCTCGGCGGTCTTGCGCGCGAGGAGCTGCTGCACGCGCGCGGCGGCCGTGATCCAGTTGGTGACCGCGGTGCGGTGCAGCATGGTGTCGCCCACCGCGATGGCCACGCCGAGCACGGCGATGATGCCGCCCGCGAGCGCGAGCCGCGCCCCCGAGCGGTCGATCACGGCCTGTACGGCGACGCCGACGCCGAGCGGCAGTCCGGCGATGCCGCACTGGTGCAGCAGCCCCCAGGCCAGCGACTTGAGCTGCCCGGAGAGCTGGCCCAGGCCCAGCCAGAGCAGGAAGCGGGGACCCGAGCGGACGTCCGGTTCGCCTGGATCCGTATAAGGAAGATCGCGAATCTGCATGACGTCCCAAGGATCGGAAAGAGTGGTTCAAACCGTGCAAGGTTGGCCCTCCGCGAGGCCCCGGGGCAATCGATTTTCGCGCCCGGGCGGCCGGAACGCGCCAAGAGCGGCGGCCCGCCCCTGGCGTGGCGGACGCACTCGCGCTTCACTCCTGACGCATGAGACCACTCAGGATCATGTCCATGATCGGCGGCATGGTGCTCGCGGCCGGCGCGCTGCTCGGCGCGGGCCCGGCCGCGACGGCCGCCCCCGCCGCGGAGCCCCCGGCCGAGTTCGGCACCGACTGGCACGACCCGGTCACCGCCGCACCGCCGGTCGCCGTCCCGCACACCCGCAGCTGCCAGGTCACCCTGGCGCAGGCGCAGTTCCGCGACTTCACGCCCTACAAGGGGAGTTACGCGCCCCCCAAGGGCTGCGGCGAGCGCTGGAGCAAGGTCGTGCTGCGGCTCGACGGCAAGGTCAAGGGCAGACAGTACGACCGGCTCGGCTACCTCCACGTCGGCGGCGTCGAGGTGCTGCGGACCTCCACGCCCGAGCCCTCACCGGACGGCATCGCCTGGAACGTGGAGAAGGACGTCACCCGGTACAGCGACACCTTCCGCTCCCCGCAGCCCGTCGAGATGCTCATCGGCAACGTTGTCGACGAGACCTACACCGGCGTGATCGACGTCAACGTCACGCTGACGTTCTACGCCGCCGAGGGCAGGGTGAGGCCCGCCGCCGCGCCGGACCGGGTGCTGCCGCTGGACGGCACCGCGCTGACCACCCCGCGCAACTCCGAGCGGATCGTCGCCGAGGTGTACGCGACGGGCTCGGGCGGCGGCTGCGAGGAGTTCTGGTACCTGGCGGTGCCGGACCCCGCGCCCTACTCCTGCAAGGCGCCCGCCGGACCCAACCGCGAGGTGCGGATCACGGTCGACGGCCAACTCGCCGGAATAGCCTCGCCGTTCCCGAACGTGTGGACCGGCGGCTGGTCCAACCCCTTCCTCTGGTACGTCGTCCCGGCGCCCCACGCCTTCGACGTCCGGCCGCTGGAGTACGACCTGACGCCGTACGCGGCCTTGCTCGACGACGGCCGCGCGCACCGGGTGGAGGTGTCCGTCGCCGGGGTCCCCGAGGGACAGGCCGGCTGGTCGACGCCGGTCAACGTGCTGGTGTGGCAGGACCACGGCAGCCGGGTCGTCACCGGCGCCCTCACCCGGCACGAGGAGAGCGCCCCCACCGGCTCCACCACCTACACGCCCGGCACCGAGTCGCGCCTCGACGCCCGGGCGGCCCACCGGCTGACCACGGCCGGCTACCTCGACACCTCGCACGGCCGGGTCACCACCACGGTCGCCCGAAGCGTGGCCGCCGACACCGTTCACCGCTGGACCGAGGGCGAGAACACCGACGCCCTGAAGGGAAGGTGGACCGATGACACCGCGGTGACCACGGACGGGCGGGGGCCGGCCGTCACCGCGCGCGTGCACCGTACGTACACGATGGACGGCACCACCACCATCGGCGCGGACGACCGGCTGCGGACCGTGATCACCCTGGGGGACCTCGCGGACACCGCCACGCCGCGCGCGGGCCGGGCCGCCTCGTGGTCGCACCTGGACGACACCTACCGGGGCGACGCCTCCTGGACCCTGAACGTGCCGCGCGAGCAGCGGCACGCGACGGGCACCTCGGCCGAGCGCTACCGGCTGCTGGGCCCCGACGGCTGCTACGACCGCAGCGTCAGGACCGCTCAGGGCGCCCTCACCGAGGATCTGCGGCGCTGCTGACGAGGGGTGCGGGGCCCGCGCTCGCCGCCGGGCGCGGGCCCCGCGGCCCGCTCAGGCCTCGGGGGGCTTCTCGGAGTCCATGCCGGGGCGGGAGCGGTGCCACTCACCGCGGGTGAAATCGGGAATCCGCTGGGGCGTGCTGCCCTCCTTGAGGGAGAGGTTGCTCAGCGGCACCGGCGCCGACCAGGTGGCCGCGTCGTACACGTCGAAGTCCGGTACGAGTCCCAGGCGCATGCACTGCATCAGCCGGAACACCAGCATGTAGTCCATGCCGCCGTGCCCGCCGGGCGGGTTGGCGTGCTCCTTCCAGAGCCAGTGGTCCCAGTCCGTGTACCGGGAGAAGTCGCCCCAGTTGTCGTCGTGCTGGTCCGGCTCCAGGTAGATCCGCTCCGGATAGTCCTCGAAGAGGCCCTTGGTGCCGCCGAGGCTGTTGATGCGGCTGTAGGGGTGCGGTGTCGACACGTCGTGCTCCAGACGGATCACCCGGCCCCTGGCCGTCTGTACGAGGGAGATCGTCCGGTCGCTCTCGATGTACGACTCCTTGAAGCTCGGGTCGCCCGGGGGCATATGGGCCTCGCGGTACTCGGCGAGGCCGAGCGCGGGGGTGCCCATGCTGACGATGGACACCACGCGGTCCCCGCGGTTGACGTCCATGTAGTTGGCGACCGGGCCGAAGCCGTGCGTGGGGTAGAGGTCGCCGCGCAGCCGGGTGTGCCACAGCCGCCGCCAGGGGCCCTCGTAGTACTCGGGGTCGAACATCAGGCCGCGCAGATCGTGGATGTAGGCGCCCGCGCCGTGCAGCAGGTCGCCGAACTTGCCCGCGTGCGCCATCCGCAGCACCCGCATCTCGTTCCTGCCGTAACAGCAGTTCTCCAGCTGCATGCAGTGGCGCCGGGTGCGTTCGGAGAGGTCGACCAGCTCCCACAGCTGGTCCAGGTGCATCGAGGCCGGGCACTCCACGCCCGCGTGCACGCCGTTCAGCAGGGCTGCCCTGGTGATCTCGAAGTGGGAGTCCCAGGGCGTGGCGATGTGCACGAAGTCGATGTCGCCCCGCTGGAGGAGCTGTTCGTAGTCGTGGTCGCCGTGGACGTAGACGGCCGGTGCGGGCTGCCCCGCGGCGGTCACCTTGGCCGCGGCGCTCTCCGCCTTCGCCTTCACCGGGTCGCAGAGCGCCACGACCCGCACGCCGGGAACGGCGAGGTAGAGGTCGATCATGCTGCCGCCGCGGTTGCCGAGGCCGATCAGGCCCACCCGGACCGTCGACCGCCGCTGGAACGGCACCCCGATCATGCTCCGGCCCTGTCGCCGGGGCGCGGGTGTCTCGGCGGCCGTCGCCCCTACCGGCTGTCCGGTCCGCGCGGCCTGCTCGGCCGCGGCGGCGCTGTGCGTGCCCAGGGCGCCCATACCGACCCCGGCGCCCGCGGCCCCCGCCGTCCACAGGACGGAGCGTCTGCTGATGTCGTGGTTCTGCGGAGCTGCGTCGTTCATCGAGTCTCCTGGGAAGAGAGGGAGCTGATTTCTGCGCGGCGTTACACGAACCTCGGTAAGGACCATGGTTGTTGGGGCTGCTGCCGCGCAAGGGGGCCTGTCGACGCCCGGGGCCGCCCCGGGAAGGTGCACCGCTGCACGACGTCACGGTACGTCCGGATATGCCCGGGTCGTGGGAGGCGCGGGGAACGGGTGCGGAACGGCTCGTTGACGGCCCGTCAGTGCTGCGGCGGGGTACGGGT
>NZ_JBJHPC010000127.1:0-14512 GCF_045257485.1 Streptomyces sp. YS-3
CTGGGGGGCAGCATTGAGTGAACTCCTTGCGGCTCAGGGGGAGTTGCGGGGGGTATGCGCCCTGTGATCCGGACCACAAGTGTTGTTCTTTCGCCAAATTACGCACCAGTAGCCGGAGAGTGAAGTTACGCGTCGGTAAAAACTGCCGTGACTCCGGTGATTCGCTGGTAGGGCCGGGCCGGCGTCAGGCGGCGTCGGCCAGCGGGCCGTCGGAGGCGGCGGCCGGAGCGGGCCGCGCCAGCGCCCCCGGCATGATCGCGGCCGGGCCGAAGCGGGCGCGGGCCCGGTCGGCGACCGCTTCGATCCGGCGGGCCCGGTCGTCCACGGGGTCGAACGTCAGCTGCCGGGAGGCCTGCCGGGCGGGGACGAGCCCCTCGGCCCGCAGGGAGACGCTCCGGACGCGGGCCCGCTGGAGGCCGAGCGACTCATGGATCGCGTAGGCCGCCGCGATGAGCGCCGGGGAGTGGGCCGTGGGCTCGCGCAGGGTGCGGCCACGGGTGGTGGTGGAGCGGTCGGCGTACCGGACGGTGAGCGCCAGGGAGCGGCACACCTGCTCCGTGCCGCGCAGCCGGACGCCCAGCTCCTCCGCGAGGGAGAGCAGCGCCCGGCGCTGGCGGTCGCGGTCCACCTCGTCGCGGGGGAAGGAGCGTTCGGCGCCGAGGGAGCGGGACGCCGCGTTCGGGACGACGGGGGTGCGGTCGATGCCCAGGGCCCGTTCGTGGAGCTCGCGCCCGGCCCGTGCGCCGACGATCCGCTGGAGGGTGGCGAGCGGGGCGGCGGCGACCCTGCCGATCGAGTCGAGCCCGTACGAGCAGAGGGTGCGGGCGGTCGCGGGGCCGACCCCGTCCAGCGCGGCGACGGGCTTGTCGGTCAGGAACCGGGGCACCTCCTCCGGGGGCAGCACCAGGGTCGCGCCCGGCCGGGCGCCCCGGGCGGCCATCCGGGCCAGCATGGGGTTGGGCCCGGCCCCGATGGTGCAGTCCACCCCGCGGTGGGCGAGCGCCCTGACCCGGATGACGGAGGCGAGCTGGGCCGCGTTCCACCCGAAGTACCGCTCGGCGCCCCGCACATCGACGAGCGCGGCGTCCGGCGGGAGGGCCTGGACGACCGGGGTGAGACCGCCGAGCATCGCGAGCAGACCGGGGAGGGCGGCCTCGCACCCGCCGGTGTCCCCGGACGGCACATGGAAACGGACGCAGAGGATCATCCCGCGCTCCCCCGGCTCTGGTGCCACAGCTTCCGGCCGGTGGCGGCGGGTTCACCGGCGGGCCGGAGGTCGGCCCAGGGGTTCAGCCGGTAGCCGGTGGGCAGCTCGATGCGGCGCCCGTCGCCGGTCTCCTCCCCGGGCGTCCCCTCGCCGCCCCCGCCGCCCGCACCGGCGTCCTCACCGTCGGGTGCCGGGGCCGACAGCCGGGCGGCGACCGCGTCCAGGCCGCCCTCGCGGCGCAGTTCGGCCAGCTCGGCCAGGTTCCAGGCCGCGGCGCCCACCACGCTGAGGCTGCGCGGCCCGCGCCGCTGCACCACTCCGCGTACCAGCAGGAGCCAGGAGTGGAAGACGGTGTGGGCGCAGGCGGCGTGGCTGTCGCCGAAGAAGGCGAGGTCGACCAGGCCCGTCCCGTCGTCCAGCGTGGTGAAGATGACCCGCTGCCCGGACCGGACGGGCGGGGTCTGGGTGGCCGCCTTGGCGCCCGCGACCAGGACGGTCTCCCCGTGCGCGGCGTCCCGCAGCCGCTTGGCCGAGACCACGCCCAGCTCCTTCAGGAACGTCTCGTGGTCCACCATCAGATGGCGGGAGGCGTCCATGCCGAGGATGCCCAGCTCGGCGCTGAGCCGCTCCGCCTCGTCGAGGTCGGGCAGTCCCGCGCGGGCCGTCCGCCGCCCGTCGCCGAGCGGGAGCTGGCCGCCGCCGGACCCGGCCGCCCGCTGGGCGCGGTGGAGTTCGGCGAGGTGCAGCAGCAGGTCGCGCCGGTTGCCGCCGAACGCGTCGAGCGCGCCGACCTGGGCGAGCCGTTCGGCGACGGGGCGGCTGGGCCTGGCCCGCCGCCAGAAGTCGAGCAGCGAGGAGTAGGGCTGCTCCTGTTCGATCCGGGCGGTCTCGGCCTCGCTGATCCCCTGGACGTCCGCGAGGGCGAGGCGGAGCCCCCAGGTCCGGGAGTCGGACACCAGTTCGATGCGGTGGACGGCCGCCGACCGGTTCACGTCCACCGGCAGGATCGGCACCCCGCGCCGGCGCGCGTCCGCGAGGAGCAGCCGCTTGGGGTACATCCCGGGGTCGTGGGTGAGCAGCCCGGCGTAGAAGGCGGCCGGGTGGTGGGCCTTCAGCCAGGCCGACTGGTAGGTCGGCACGGCGAAGGCGACGGCGTGCGCCTTGCAGAAGCCGTACGAGCCGAAGGACTTGACGATCTCCCAGGTGCGCTCGACGACCTCGGGCGGGTACGCGCGCCCGGCCGCGCACGCGGCGAACCAGACGCGGATCCTCTCCTGCGACTCGGGGTCGGAGAGGGCGCGCCGCGCCTGGTCGGCCATGGCCCGGTCGCAGCCGGTCATGACGGCCAGCATGTTGATGATCTGCTCGTGGAAGACGACCACGCCGTAGGTCTCCCCCAGGACGTCCGCCAGGTCCTCGTGCGGGTGGCGCACCGGGGCCCGGCCGTGGCGCGCCTCGATGAACGGCCGGACCATGTCGGCGGCGACCGGTCCCGGCCGGAAGAGAGAGATGTCCACGACCAGGTCGTGGAAGGTCGAGGGCTGCAGCCGCCCGATCAGATCGCGCTGGCCCGGCGACTCGATCTGGAAGCAGCCGAGCGTCTCGGCGGAGCGGATGAGCCGGTAGGTCGGCAGATCCCCCTCCGGGACCTGGCGCGGGTCGTCGAGGTCCGGTGTGCGGCCGGTGGTACGGCCGATCTCGGCGACGGCGTGCGCCATCGCCGACTGCATCCGCACCCCCAGGACGTCCAGCTTGAGCAGCCCGAGGTCCTCCACGTCCTCCTTGTCGAACTGGGACATGGGGAACCCCTCCCCGCTGCTCGCCACCACCGGGGTGCGGCGCAGCAGGGTGATGTTGGAGAGCAGCACCCCGCACGGGTGCATGGCGATTCCGCGCGGCAGCCCGTCCAGCGCCTCGACCAGCTCCCACAGCCTGCCGTGCCGCCCCTGCTCCGCCGCGATCTCGCGCAGCTCCGGCAGTTCGGCCATGGCGGTGCGGGCGTCGCGGGCCCGGATGTGCGGGAAGGACTTGGCGATCCGGTCGATCTCGGCCGGGTCCATCGACAGCGCGGCGCCCACGTCGCGTACGGCGTGGCGGACCCGGTAGGTCTCGGGCATGGAGACGGTGGCGACCCGTTCGGTGCCGAAGCGGTCCATGATCGCGTGATAGACGTCGAGGCGTCGGGCGGACTCCACGTCGATGTCGATGTCGGGCAGCACATAGCGCCGGTGGGACAGGAAGCGCTCCATCAGCAGGCCGTGCTCGACGGGGTCGGCGTGGGCGATGCCGAGGAGGTGGTTGACGAGCGACCCGGCGCTGGAGCCGCGCGCGGCCACCCGGATACCCATCTCCCGTACGTCGTCGACGACTTGGGCGACGGTGAGGAAGTACGCGGCGAAGCCGTGGAAGGCGATGACGTCCAGCTCCCGGTGCATCCGCTCCCAGTACGCGCGGTCGCGGTCGTAGCCGCGCAGCACCATGCCGGCGGCGGCGCGGGAGGCGAGGACCCGCTGCGGGGTGCGGTCGGCGGCGCCGACGAGATGGGGTTCGGGGAAGTAGCTGTACGTCTTGATGCCCAGCTCCCGGGCCGGGTCGACCCGGCACGCGGCGGCGCTCTCCTCGGTCGTGGCGAGCAGCCGGTGCGCCGCGCCCCGGCGGAACCCGGCGGCCTCGGCGACCCGCTCGGCGGCGCGGGCCATGGCGGCCGGGTCCTTGAGCCAGCGCTCGCCGCTGTCCAGCCCCCGGCGCGGGTCGACGGGGACGAGCCGGCGGGCCGCGTCCAGGACGTCGGCGACCGGCCCGAGCCCGGCGTCCGCGTACCGCACGGCGTTGGTCAGCACGGCGGGCACGCCCTGCTCGGCGGCGAGGCCCAGGGTGCGGGCGGCGAGCCGCAGCGAGCCGGGCCCGGTGCCCGCGCGCCCGTGGTGCACGACCTCCAGCCGCAGGGCGTCGCCGTACAGCTCGCGCCAGGGCGCCAGGAGACGTACGGCGAGGTCCGGGCGGCCGGCGGAGAGCGCCCTGCCCACCTCGGAGCCGGGTCCGAGCAGCACGGTGAGCCCTTCGGCGGGCAGCGCGGACCAGGACAGGACGGGCGGCCCGTCGGCCGTGTGGGCGGCGGTGATCAGCCGGCAGAGCTCGGCCCAGCCGGTGGCGCCGTCCCGGGCGAGGAAGGTGGCGCGCGGCGCCGACTCGTCGACGAAGGCGCCGCCCCGCACGGGGGTGCGCGGGCGCCGGGCGGGAGCGCTCCCCCGCGCGGGTTCGAGGGGGTGTTCCGGGACCGCCAGATCGGTGCCGAAGAGCGGGCGCACCCCCTTGGCCGCGCACGCCTTGGCGAAGCGCACCGCGCCGGCGAGGGTGTCCCGGTCGGTGAGGGCGAGCGCGTCCATCCCCTGGTCGGCGGCGCGCTCGACGAGCCGTTCCGGGTGGGAGGCCCCGTACCGCAGGGAGAAACCCGAAACCGTGCGCAGATGCGTGAAGCCGGGCATCCGCACCTCCTGGACCGATCGTTCTCACTTCCCCCTCCTTTCACCATAGACCAATTTCGAACGCACGTACGACACAGATGTTCGATACGGGTCGGGGTGCTCCGCGCGACGGCGTCAGCCGTTCGGCTCAGCCCCGACTGCGCCGCCCCGCGGCTCCCCGGAGCGTGAGGACATGACGTTCGTCGACGAGGTGAAGAGCGCCGTCACGGTGCGGGCCGCGCTGCTGGTCATCGGGGTACTCGGGCTGATGGTCGCGTTCATCGCGTCCTACGCCGGGGCCTTCCACAACCCCAGACCGAAGGACGTCCGGTTCGGGGTGGTCGCCCCCGCCGAGGTCAGCGACACGACCGTGGGGCGGCTGAACGCCCTCCCCGGCGGCGCGCTGGACGCCCGCGCGGTCAAGGACCCGGCCGCCGCCACCCGGCAGCTGCGCGACCGCGACCTCGACGGCGCGCTGATCGTCGACCCGCGGTCCACCACCGACACCTTGCTCGTCGCGGGCGGCGGCGGGGCGTCCCTCTCCCAGGCCGTCGAGCTGGTCGTCACCTCGGTGGAGAAGGCCGGGCACCGGACCGTGAAGGTGGTCGACGTCGCCCCGGCCGACCGGCGGGACGCCCGGGGCCTGTCCTCGTTCTACCTGGTCGTCGGCTGGTGCGTGGGCGGCTATCTGTGCGCCGCGATCCTGGCGATCAGCCATGGCGCCCGGCCCGCCAACATCCAGCGGGCGGTGATCCGCCTCGCCGCCCTCGCGGTGTACTCGATCGCCGCCGGGCTGCTCGGCGCGCTGATCATCGGGCCGGTGCTGGGCGCGCTGCCGGGCAGCTACCCGGGCCTGGCGGGACTGGGCGCGCTGGTCGTGTTCGCGGTCGGCGCCACCACCCTGGCCTTCCAGGGACTGGCCGGGATCATCGGCATCGGCCTCGCCATCCTGGTCGTGGTGGTCCTGGGCAACCCGAGCGCGGGCGGCGCCTACCCGTATCCGCTGCTGCCGCCGTTCTGGAAGGCGATCGGCCCCGCGCTGCCCCCGGGCGCCGGCACCTGGGCGGCGCGCTCCATCGCGTACTTCCGGGGCAACGCGGTCACCGGCCCGCTGCTGGTCCTCTCCGCCTGGGCGGTGGGCGGGGCCGCGGTCACCCTGGTCATGGCGGGGGTGCGCAGACGGGACGAGGGCGCCGGGGGCGACCCGCTGGAGGTGGGCGCCCGGACCGGGGTCTGAACCCCGGCGCGGCCCGGCCGCCGGTGGCGGCCGTCGCCGGTGCGCCGATCCGCCGGGACGGCATTCCCGCCCAGGGCGCCCACCGGCCCCGGGAGCGGGACCGTGCTCACAGCGGGAGCTGCGGCGGGTCCGCCGGGAGCCCCTCCTCCGCCGGTTCCGCAGGGGCCGGGGCCCCGGACGCCTCCGGCTCGGGCGCCGCGCCGGAGACGCCCGCCACGGAAGCCTCCGCCACCGGGTCCGCCGTCTGCGGGGTCGCCCGCTCCAGGAACCGCAGCAGCTCCACCGGGAACGGCAGGACCAGCGTCGAGTTCTTCTCCGCCGCCACCGCCACCACCGTCTGGAGCAGCCGCAGTTGGAGCGCCGCGGGCTCCTGCGACATCACCCCGGCCGCCTCGGCCAGCTTCTTCGACGCCTGGAGCTCCGCGTCCGCGTTGATCACCCGCGCCCGGCGCTCCCGGTCGGCCTCGGCCTGACGGGCCATCGAGCGCTTCATCGTCTCCGGCAGCGAGACGTCCTTGATCTCCACCCGGTCGATCTGCACGCCCCACCCCATCGCCGGGCTGTCGATCATCAGCTCCAGCCCCTGGTTGAGCTTCTCGCGGTTGGAGAGCAGATCGTCGAGGTCGCTCTTGCCGATGATCGAACGCAGTGAGGTCTGGGCCATCTGGGAGACCGCGAAGCGGTAGTCCTCGACCTGGATGACCGCGTCCGCCGGGTCGACCACCTTGAAGTAGATCACCGCGTCCACCCGGACCGTGACGTTGTCCCGGGTGATCCCGTCCTGCGCCGGGACCGGCATCGTCACAATCTGCATGTTCACCTTGTGGAGACGGTCGGCGAACGGAAGGATCAGGGTGAATCCCGGGCCCCGCACCGATCCCCTGAGTTTGCCCAGCCGGAAGACCACACCGCGTTCGTACTGCTTGACGACCCGGGCCGCCGCCATCACGTACACGATGCCGGCGGATCCGACGGCCACGGCCGTCGCCACCAATGCCTCGACCATCACGGCCCCCAAGGGTCCGAATCGGACGTGTACTTCGACGGTAACTCCGCTTCCGCCCCGGGGGGAGTCCCGGTCACACTCCACTGAATGGGTAGAACGCGGAAACTCGGACGGGAGGGGAATGCCGCAACAGTCGATGCCTGTATACGGCAAACGAAATGGGCGGTACGGGGACGGGCCCGGCGATCGGTGTCGCGATCCACTACCGGAGGGGGCACGCGTGCGCGGTCGGGTGCGAGCGGCCGACGGCCGGCATCTGATGGTGGAGCGCTTCGGGGACCCGCGGGGCAGACCGGTCTTCCTGCTGCACGGCACCCCGGGCAGCCGTCTCGGCCCCGCGCCGCGCGGCATGGTGCTCTACCAGCGGCGGATGCAGCTGATCGCCTACGACCGGCCCGGCTACGGCGGCTCCGACCGGCTGGAGGGCCGCAGCGTCGCCGACGTCGTCCAGGACGTGAAGACGATCGCGGACAGCTACGGCCTGGAGCGGTTCGCCGTCGTCGGCCGCTCCGGCGGCGCCCCGCACGCCCTGGCCTGCGCGGCCCTGCTGCCCGAGCGGGTCACCCGGACCGCGGCGCTGGTCACCCTGGCGCCCCGGGACGCGGCCGGGCTCGACTGGTTCGACGGGATGACCGCCTACAACGTGGAGGAGTACACGGCCGCCACGCTCGACCCCGAGGAGTTCGCCGCCCGGCTCATCCCGCGCTCCGACGAGATACGCAAGAACCCCATCCGGCTCCTGGACGAGCTGCGCCACGACCTCACCCATGCCGACCGGATGGTGGTCAAGGACGCGGGCGTGCGCTCCATGCTGCTGCGCAACTACCAGGAGGCGCTGCGCACTTCGGCGTACGGCTGGATCGACGACGCGCTCGCGCTGAGCAGCCCGTGGGGGTTCGACCCCGCCGACATCATCGGTGAGGTACTGCTCTGGCACGGCGTCAAGGACGTGTTCTCCCCGGTCGGCCACTCCCGCTGGCTCGCCGAACGCATCCCGGGCGCGACGGCCGTCCTGGAGCCGGCCGCCGCCCACTTCGACGCACTGCACGCCCTGCCCGCCATCCTCACCTGGCTGATCGAGGAGGACTGAGGGCGCGCGGCACCCGGTGAGGGGAGCCGGTGCGATCACTCCGGTCGCACCGGCCGTCCCCTCGGCTCACACCGCCAGCGGCTCCAGGTCCCGCTGCACCCGGCGCTCGTCCCGGGCGATCCGGACGAACGCGTGCTCGTCGCCGAGCAGACGCTGGAGCTCCTCCACGGCCTCCGTCCGCACGTGCGACGCCTCCTCCTTGCGGCCGAGCGCGTCGAGCGTCACCGACATGTTCGACGCGCAGGCCAGCGTCTCGGGGTGGTGCGCCCCCAGCACCTCCCGCAGCCGGGCGACCGTGTGGCGCTCGATCTCCAGGGCGCCCTCCAGATCGCCCATGTCGGCCTTCACGTTGGCGAGGTTGATGGTCGCGAACAGGGTGTGCGGATGGTTGTCCCCGAGTATGTCGCGCATCGTCCCGATGGTGTTCTCCAACAGGGTGTCGGCGGCATCCAGCGCCCCGCAGCCCCACTGGTAGATGCCCAGGTTGTTGGTGGCCGCCAGGGTGTACGGATGCCGCTCCCCCGGCACCTTGATGTACTGGTCGACGACCTCCTGGGCGGCGTCCCGCGCCGCCGCCGGGTCCCCGGCCGCGAACAGGTCGGCGGCCATGTTGAGGTCGCAGGCCAGCCAGTCGGGGTTGGCGGAGGTGTACTTGGCGCGGTAGCGGTTGCGGGTCGCGGTGGTCAGCCGCCGCGCGTCCTCCAGCCGGCCCGCCCGGCGCAGCGACACGGCGAGGCTCTTGGCCGCCGCCAGGGTGCCCGGGAAGGCCCGCCCCAGCTGCTCCTTGTAGAGGTCGTACGTCCGGCTGAGCAGCGCCACCGAGTCCTCGTAGCGACCGATCTCCCGCAGGTCGCGGGCCAGGTTCATGGCGGAGGAGAGGGTGTAGGGGTGCTCCGGGCCCAGCACCTCGGTGCGCCGGTCGTAGACGTCCTGGTCGAGCTCGCGGGCCCGGGCGTACTGGCCGAGCATGCGCATGTTCAGGGCGAGGTTGTTGGCGGCGGCGAGCGTCCGCGGGTGCGACTCGTCGAAGATCTGCCGGAACCCCTCGTGCGCCTCGGTCGCCAGCTCCATCGCCCGGCTGTACTGGCCGAGCGCGCCGAGGTCCATCGCCAGGGCGCTGGTGGTCATGTACGTGTGCGGGTGCGTGGCGCCCAGTACCTCCGTCTGGCGCGAGAGGGTCTCCTCGTCCAGCTCCATCGCCTCCACGTAACGGCCGCGGGAGCGCAGGATGTTGGAGAGGTGGAAGCGCAGGTACAGGTACTGGAGGTCGTTGGGCCCCAGCTTCTCGCGCCAGTCCTCGCGCAGGTCCTCGGCGAGGTTGGCGGCGGCGTTGAAGTCGCCGCGCTTCCACAGGTAGCGCACCCGGTCGATGAGGAGCCGGCGGGTCTCCGGCTCGTCGCAGAGCCGCGCCCCCGAGGGGATCAGATGCGGCCAGATGGTGTTGAACTGCGCCCAGGTCTCCGGGTTGTCGATCGGCTCGTCGGCGTCCGGCCGGGCGCCCGCGAGGATGCGGTGGACCGCGTGCCGGGCGTCCATCTGCTCCTCGTCGCTGAGCTGCGCCCGGATCACCGCCTGGACGAGCCGGTGCACCTGGATGGAGCTGCCGACCTGGTCGACCTTGGCGAGGGCGAACCGGCCGATCTCGCGGATGACCCGGCCGAGCACCAGCTTCTCCTGGAGCGTGGCGTCGTACGGCTTGAGGGCGTCGATCATCTCCTTGCTGTAGAGGAGGTTGGCGGAGATCGGCTCGGGCGCGAAGAAGGCGCAGAGCTGGAGGAGGCGGACGGCCGCCGGTGAGCGCTGTTTCAGCCGCTCGATGGAGACGTTCCAGGTGGCGGCGACCGGCTGGGGGTAGCCGGCGGGCTGGTTGAGCGCGAGGACGCTCGGGGCCTGCTGGGCGAGCTGTTCCAGATAGGCGGCGACCGGTGTCGCGGTCTCCGCGATCCACGCCGCCGCCTGCTCGACGGCGAGCGGCAGGTCGCCCACCGCGGTGGCGACCTGGTCGGCGTCGTCCACGGTGAGCCCGGGGGCGCGCCGCTGGAGGTGCTCGATGGACTCCTCGCGCAGGAACACGTCGACCGGCAGCGCGTCGCCGTACTGCGACCAGGTCTGGTTCCTGGAGGTCACCAGGACATGGCCCGGGCCGCCGGGCGGGAAGAACTTCTTGAGCTGCTCGGGGTCGTCGGCGTTGTCGAAGACCAGCAGCCAGCGCGAGGTGGGAACCCCGCGCCGCAGCAGGTCGATGGCCTCGCGGGAGGCGGAGTTCATGTCGTCGCCGCCCTGCACCCCGAGCCGTACACCGAGCTCGGCGAGGCCCGCCACCACCTCGTCGGGCTGTTCGGCGGAGATCCACCAGACCAGGTCGTAGTCGGCCATGAACCGGTGGACGTACTCCAGGGCCACCTGGGTCTTGCCGACGCCGCCGAGTCCGTACAGCGTCTGCGGCTGCGGCAGGACGACGGCGAGGCCGCCGCCGAGCTGGTCGCGCATCCGCTCCAGGACCAGCGAGCGGCCGGTGAAGCCGGGGTTGCGCGGCGGCGCGTTCCAGATCTTGGGGACGGTGCCGGGGAAGCGCGGTCCGGGCGCCACCCCGTCGCTGATCTGCACCGGCCGCTCCAGGGCCCGCAGCAGGGCGGTGGTGGCGTGCACCTCGTCGAGGCGGAACAGGTCGACGGGGTTGCGGTCGATGTAGGGCGCGGTGAGCCGGACGTCGCCGACGCGCAAAGGCAGCAGCTGGCGGCGGGCGCCCGAGGGGTCCTCGGCGGCGGCCCGGGACCAGATCTCCACGGCCCGGGCCGACTTGAGGTAGGCGCTGGAGAGCAGGACCACGGTACGGGCGGCGTTCTCGGCGGCCACCGCCTCCCCGTCGGCGCTGCTGGGCTCGGCCGACACGTCGCGGGGCACCACCCGGAACCCGGCCCGGGTCAGCACGGACTCGATCCAGTCGGCCCACATCCGGTTCTCGGCCACGTAGCTGAGGAACAGATCGGCCGGAAGGGCGGGCCTGCGGCGGGTGAAGGCGTCGCGGATGCGCAGCCGGATCTCCTCGTTGACGGTGGGCATCGAGGTGATCCGGCCCTCGGTGACCACGGCGGCCAGCCGCTCGAAGGCGGAGAGCAGCGAGTTGGAGAGCCCGGCCTCGTCGCCGAAGGTCGCCAGCGTCTCCTCGTAGGCGTAGTAGGGGCGGTACGGGATCTCCACCGCGCCCCAGTAGGCGGTGAGTTCGTCGCCGGAGAGGCCGGCCGGGAAGCGGTCGAACTTGAGGCGGGCGAGGGCCCGGCCGGCGTCCGCCTTCTCCTTCTCGCCCTCGTCGATGCGCATCGGGACCGGCAGGATGCGGATGTTCTGCCCGCTGTAGCGCTCGTCTATCTGGCGGGCCACCGAGGCCGCTCCGTCGATGGACTGGTCGCTGAGGGTGAAGCAGTCCACCAGGACGTCGGGGAGGTGGACGGTGCAGATGTCGGCGATGTCGCTGAGGCCGGTGCGGCTGTCGATCAGGACGTAGTCGTAGTTCTCCTTCATGTCCTCGCGCAGGGCGTCGAAGAAGTGGCCGCCGCCGAGCCGGTCGTAGAAGTTGTCCCAGTCGAACGTGGAGACGGTCGCCGAGTACTCGCGGTTCTGCCGACCGGCGGAGACGAAGTCCAGGGTGCCGCCGTCGGGGAACTGCCAGCCCAGCGCCTCGGGTGTGAGCGAGACCGCGTGCGGCTGGATGCGCGCGTAGTCGCGGTGCCAGTCGTCCGAGCGCGGCACGGGACTGGTGGCCGCCCAGGCGTATTCGGTGATGAGGTCGATGACCCCGGTGGTGGCGCCGAGCGTCGAGGGGTCGAGGAACGGGTGGAAGAAGCGGTGCAGCCCCGGGGCCTCCAGGTCCCAGTCCACCGCGAGGACCCGCTTGCCGTTGGCGGCAAGGATCCAGGCCGTGTTGGCGAGGGCCATGGTGCGGCCCGTACCACCCTTGTACGAGTAGAACGTGACGATGCGTCCGTCACGACTGGCTGTCATCCGTCTCCTCCGCATCGGGCGCGTGATCGAGCCTGTCGGGGATGTACTGCGTGGTGCCGAAATCGGTGCCCATCGGCCCGACCAGGCGCGGCCGTTCGGTGTGCCCGCCCCCCGCGGGCGGGTAGACCGTCGCGTGTCTCAGATACTGCTGTGCCGCCGCCTCCACGACCTGGGGCAGTATCTGCCCGAAGGCCTCCATGCTCGGTACGCCCTTGGCCGCGGCCCGGCAGGCGGCCCGCCCCTGGCGCATCTTGGACGGCATGGTCTCTTCCAGCCGGCGTGACAGCTCCGCCTCCGCCGCCCGGCTCTGCTGGTCGTCGCGGTTCCAGGGGACGACCACGCTCACCCAGGGCCGGTGTTCGGCGTCGAAGGCCGCGAGCCGGGCCCGCCGGTCCTCGTCCTCCAGCGCCCACCGGTCCACCAGCAGGATCTCCGGCCGGGAGGGGGGCTGCTTGCCGTCGAGGTGCAGCACCTCCTCGTCGAAGGAGGAGACGGTGGTCTGGTAGTTGAGCGAGCGCACCATGTCCTCCGCCACCAGGCCCAGCGGCCGGGCGGAGAGGGGGTGGTAGGGGTTCCACTCCAGCGGGCTGTCGCCGTAGTAGGCCTCGTCGCGGCCCTCGGGCAGCTCGTGGCGGGTCGGCGCGGCCACGGTGACGTGCATCGGGCGGGGGCCCTCGCCCGCGGACACGCCGAAGGCGCTGGGCGCCAGCCGGTAGTCGACGTGGCGGCCGGGCCGGATCGCGGTGGCGTCCGCGACGCTGACGATCCGCTTGGCGAGCTCGTAGACCGCGCGTTCGTACTCCTCGGCGAATATGCGCAGTTTGATCAGCCCGTAGAGGCCGTCGGTGACATAGCGGTCACCGAAGGCCCGGTGGTTGAACTGCAACCGCTCGGCGGGCCCGGGCAGTTGCTCGGGCGGGACCGGCACCCACAGGGCCGGCACGATCGCCTCGGCCGGGCGGTTGGTATGGGCCTGGTGCTGGATGGTGCGCTGCTCGAACGCGTACCACTCGCGACCGCACATCTCGCTCGCGAAGTAGCGCGGCGAGAACAGCGGCACGAACACCCGGCAGGATGCGAGGACTTCGCCGAGGCGCTCCGACCAGCCCTCGCCGGACCGTATCTCCCGGTCCATGAAGCCGGCGGACGCACCGGCGGGCAGGTCGGTCATGGCCATCACATGACCGCAGAGATCACGGTAAAGCCGCTCCACCCACATGTCGGGGTCCGGGCCGCCCGCCCCGTACCTCGGCGTGTGCGCGTAACTCAGAAAGAAGTAGGGCCGATGTTGGTCGGCCGGACGCGGCTGCGCTGATGCGTGCACACGACCCCCGTCCTGCAGTATTGAAGAACATCATTCCGGAGCGCACGGCGCTCCATCCCCTCACCGTTCGGTCAAACAAGGCCGCTTTTCGGCCATCCAGTCCACCGCATGGTCCACCGCCCTCTTGATCGAGAACAACCGGGCGGTCCGCCGTCCCAGCGGCCACTCCCTGCGCATTTCTTCCGGAAGATCGGCCCCGACGGCTTCGAAATCGCTGTCGTCGAGATCGACGTCGGGATAGTGGAACCATCCCCGGCGCCCGCTTTCGTCCCGGACCACACAGCTGTACAGCTTCTTGGGCGGATTCCGCCGATAACGGTATTCCGCGAGATGAAAGGAGCTGCAGACACCGAATCCCACATTGATCATGAGCACCCGGGCGTCCGCGTGATAGAGAGCCGCCAGCGGCGACCTCTCCCCCAGATGGCAGTCGGGTTCATGGCCCTCCATCAGCTCCAGGGCACGGCACCCCCAGGCCGCGAAGGACGTCTGGGGGTGGGTGCTGCGCACCGCCCCGTCCGAGGTCCGCACCCACTCCGCCAGCCGGCCCATGCCCTGACTGCGCGTCCGGTCCGGGTCGAAGGGCTCCATCCTGCGCTTGAAGTCCCGGTACGCGGCCGTGTGCCGGACGCCGCGGGCCCGTCGCAGATGGGAGGTGGAGGTGAGCGAGTTCTCCGGCGTGAAGGCCGGAACCACCAGCGTGCCCTTGAGCGGTCCGCCGACCGCCGCGCGCAGGGCTCTGCCCACCGCTCCCGGGCCGTGCCCAAGACCGCTCATGGAGGCGTGCACGAGGAGGGTGTCCCCCTCCCCGACCCCCATGGCCGCCAGGTCGTCGCGTAACGCGCTCTCCGGCACTGCTCGGGCTCGCTCATCCACGGGCTGCCTCTTCCCACTCCAGCAGGACATCGGCGACCAGGCTCTTCCCGCTCACGGTGAGTTCGGCCGCCTCCTGAAGAGCTTCCAGCGCGCGCCGGGTCTCCGCCAGAGTGCGTGCGCTTCTGTCGTACGCGGCGACCGCCACCCGCTCATATGTTTCGGCCAGCAGGACCGGAACCGGTACGGGCTCCCGCCGGGGGCCGGTCCGGTGGTGCGGGCCGCCGTCCAGCGCGTACAGGTCCGCCACATCGCGCAGAGCCCGGAACCGCGCCCTGCGGAAGCCCCGCAGCAGCCCCAGCGCCAACG
>NZ_JBJHPC010000128.1:0-14381 GCF_045257485.1 Streptomyces sp. YS-3
GGACGGCTTCGCGAGCTTCTTCTACCACCCCTACTATCCGCTCCAGCCGCTGAAGGACACGATCGACGGCATCAAGGCCCTCGGTTACACCTTCGTCAGCCCCGCGGCGCTGTGAGCGACATCGCCAAGAAGGCGGTCGCCGTGCTCCCCCGAGCAGCCCGCGAGCACCAGCGCGGCGGTCGCGGCCAGAGCCGCGACCGCCTTCTTGGCGATGTCGCTCACAGCGCCGCGGGGCTGACGAAGGTGTAACCGAGGGCCTTGATGCCGTCGATCGTGTCCTTCAGCGGCTGGAGCGGATAGTAGGGGTGGTAGAAGAAGCTCGCGAAGCCGTCCCGGACCGCCAGGTTGGCCCTGGCCGACGCGACGAGGTCCGCGGGGAACCGCGCGGGGTGGTTGTTCTGTGCCACGGGTTCATAGTTCCCGATGTTCTCGGGCAGCACCTTCGTTCCGTACACGTCGTTGACGACGTACGGGAAGAACTGGCCGATGAACCGGTTCGGGTCGGCCGTCCCCCCGGTGAGCGTCCCGGCGAAGTAGAGCGACCGCTCCAGCCGGGCCGGGTAGTTCTGGGCGAAGACGCGGTAGTCGGTGGCGGAGCCCGCGTAGTGCGGGGTCGTCCACAGCTGCGGGCGCGGCAGACCGGCCGCGGCGAAGCCGGCCAGGCCCGAGTTCACCCGGGACTGCGCCCAGGCCGTGGAGTCCTCCGCGACCGGCCCGTCGTAGACGACGTTGTCGGACGCGTCCACGTGCGCCCGGTAGAACTCGAAGTCGTCGCCGGTGACCGCGGTGTACGGGTTGTCGGTGGTGCCGTACTGGTGGGTGTAGCCGTGCTCCATCAGCACGGCGCCGCGCGCCAGCATGTACTTCAGCGCCGACACCAGCTGGGGCCGCTGCGCCAGCGTCACGGTCTGCGGGACGCCGTTGCTGTAGACGCCCTTGGGGTCGGTGTAGACGGGGATGACGTTGATGCCGTACGGGATGTGCTGGCTGTAGAGGTAGTCCGCCATCGCCCGCAGCTGGGCGGGGTCGGAGTCGGGGCTGATGTCCTCCAGGCGGAACATCGCCCGGTGCCGGGCGGCGGTCCCGGGGGCGAGGGCGTCGAACAGCATGTCCTCGTACGCGATCACCCGGTCGCTTTCGGAAACATAGCTGAACGGGATCTCACCGATGTATGTGAGGTTCGCGGACCGGACGGCCCACGGGAAGGTCGCCCCGCTCGCCGAGTCCAGCGCCTCCGCGACCCGGGTGACCGCCGGATACCCGGCTCCGGTGAGGATGTTCGGGCGCAGTACGCCGCCGTCCTGGCCCGCCGGGATCTTCCGGGTCAGGGTCTGTCCGCCGTAGGCCACCTGGCTGACGTTGCCCACCGAGCCGTTCGCGTCCGCGAAGTATGACGTCGTGGGGTCCCAGCCGTACTTCTGGGTGAACTGCGCCGCCCCCACGGCGTTGCCCATGTTCCAGATGTTGTCCCCGACCCAGGTGACCGGTTTCGTACCGGCCAGCACGTCCTGGTAGAACGCGGCCGGCACGGCGTCGGGGATGCCGCCGCCGTAGTAGGTGGAGCCCAGGTAGACCGTCGCGGTGTACTGGCCGAGCAGGCCCGCGGTGTACTGGCGGACGGGCTTGGCGGTGACGCTGCCGAAGTGGCCGCCGAGGTTCGCCGCCGCCATCGCGTACAGCTCACCGAGGTACCCGTAGGGGCCCGCGTCGTCGTAGAGCACCAGCGTCGAGGCGGTGTCCGGCGCGGCGGCCGACAGCAGCTTCCGTACGGTGTCCGTCACCGTGCCCAGGATCGGCCGGAGCGGTGTGCGCGGCGCCGTACGGCGCTGCGCGTCCGCCGCGAGCTGGGCCCTGGCCCACTCCCCCAGCCCGGCCCTGCCCAGGGTGGCGGCCGGGCTCAGCTGCTCGGGCGCCGGCGGCCTGCCGTCCGGCGCGGCGGCGGAGGCCACCACGCCCGTGCCCAGCAGGGCGGCGATCAGCAGCGGGACCAGCGACAGCCTGCGCCGACGGCGCCCGCCGGGCGTTCTTCTCACGGATTTCATGATCCGCTTCCCCCCTCTTCCCCAGAGGATCGGCCGCGCACCGCCCCGGATTTCCCGGGCCGTGAAACCCGGCCGAATTAGGCCCACGATTCTTCTGGCGGACCACAAAGCCTGTCAATAGGCGAAGGATCCCCGGAACGCGTCCGTCCGGCTTCGGTAAAAAACGATCCATGAACTTTTAACTTCACCTCTCACCGGGGTGTCCGGGTCTGCTACGTTCGCCATCTCGCGCAGGGACATGAGACCTGCTGCGCGAACAAATGGGGGGGACCCATGTACGGAAAGCCAGCCTGGGGCACAGTGCTGCCCCTGGCCGGGATGGCGGCTGCGCCCGAGACCGTACCGGGCCTGCCTTTGGCCAAAGCTCTCCAGGCCACGGCGGGTGCCGGCTTCGCTCTCTACTGCCTCACCGCCTTCATCCTCATATCGATCAGAATTCGAATGCGATGGCGGACGAATTCGAAAACAACCTGTGAAGACCAGCCCCATGAGCACCGGGGGCGCACATGATCCTCGAACTGCTCCTCTGGTCCAGCATTTCCATCATCCTGATGGCCGGCTGCTACAACACCGGCCTCTTCGCTCTCTCCAGACGACGCGCACCCCGCCGGAAAGGGCCGCGCAAAGAACGGCTCTATGTATTCCTCCTCGCCTGCCTCAACGAGGAGCAGGTACTCGCCGAAAGTCTTGCGCGCATCACGGGGCTCCCGGCCGGTAATTTCCTGGCGCTCGTCATCGACGACGCCTCCGACGACCGCACCTCCGACATCGCCCGGGCCGCGGGCGACCGGGTCCTGCTCCACCGGCGCGAACTGCCCGACGCCCGGCGCGGCAAGGGTGCCGCGCTCAACGACGGCATACGCTTCCTGACCGCCTCCGGGGCGCTCGACGGGCACCACCCGGACGACGTCATCGTCTGCGTGGTCGACGCGGACGGGCGCCTGGACGGCCATGTCGTGCAGGCCGTCGACCCGTTCTTCGACGACTCCCGCACCGGCGCCGCCCAGATCTGCGTACGGATGTACAACCGCGCCACCGGACTGCTCGCCCGCCTCCAGGACATGGAGTTCGTGGTCTACGGCGATGTGTTCCAGAGCGCGCGCCGCTTCATCGGAAGCGTCGGCATGGGCGGCAACGGGCAGTTCATGCGGCTGTCGGCGCTCCACTCCCTGGGGCCCGGCGGCCCCTGGAGCGACAGCCTCACCGAGGACCTGGACCTCGGCGTACGGCTGATCGCCAAGGGCTGGGGCACCCAGCACTGCACCACGGCCTCGGTCTCCCAGCAGGCCGTGCTCTCCCTGCGACGCCTGGTACGGCAGCGGTCCCGCTGGTTCCAGGGCCACCTCCAGTCGGCCGGCCTCGTCCCGCTCATCCTGCGGGAGGTCCCGACGCGCCCCGCGCTCGACCTGCTCTACCACCTCTCCAGCCCGGTGCTGATCCTGCTCACCTCGCTGCTGCCGCTGTCCTTCCTGGTCGCCCTCGGCGGCACGGTGCTCGCCTCCGTCGAGGCGGGCCGGGCCCTGGTGTCACCGATGTGGCTGCTCGGCCCGTATCTGCTCTCCTTCACCGCGGCGTACGCGTACGGGTTCGTCTACGCCAAGCGGGAGCGGGACCTCGGTCTGGTGCGGTCGGTGCTGGTCGCCCATGTCTTCGTGTTCTACGGCTACATCTGGTTCGCGGCCGGCTGGTGGGGGCTGTGGCGGATGGTGACCGGCAAGCGCACCTGGCTGAAGACGGCCCGCACCTGAGCCACGCCGCGGCGGGGCCGGACCCCGTACGCGCCCGTGCCTTCTCTTCTCCTTCTTCTCTCTCATCCTTCTCTCTCATCGTGCTCGACCTTGTCCTAGGGGGGACCCATGTCCGCGTTCTCATCCGGCGTGCCCGTGCGCGCCATGCTGGTGCTCGGCACCCGGCCCGAAGCGATCAAGCTCGCGCCGCTGGCCCGGGCGCTGGCCGCGGGTACCGAGTTCGAACCGGTCGTCGTCACCACCGGCCAGCACCGCGAGATGCTCCACCAGATGCTGGGGCTGCTGGGCGTCGACGTCCGCTACGCCCTCGACGTCATGCGCAACCGCCAGCAGCTCTCCGATCTGACGTCCCGTCTGGTGGAAGGGCTCGGCCAACTGCTGCGCCGGGAGCGGCCCGACCTCGTCGTGGTCCAGGGCGACACCACCACCGCGCTGGCCGGCGCGCTGGCCGCGTTCTACGAGCGCGTGCCGGTGGCGCACGTGGAGGCGGGGCTGCGCACCGGAGTCCTGGACAACCCCTTCCCCGAGGAGCTCAACCGCAGCCTGATCGGGCGGATCGCGCGCTGGCACTTCGCCCCCACCGAGCGCGCCGCCCGGCATCTGCGGGCGGAGGGCGTCCCCACGGGCCAGATCTTCACCACCGGCAACACCGTCATCGACAACCTCCAGTGGGCGCTCGCCGAGGGGATCGGGAGCTGCGCCTTCCGCACCGCGCGGCGACGCATCCTGGTCACCCTGCACCGGCGGGAGAACCAGGGCCCCCGGATGCGGGCGATGGGGCGGGCGCTGGGCCGGCTCGCCGAGCGGGGCGATGTGGAGATCGTGATCCCGCTGCACAAGAGCCCGGCGGTGCGCGACGCGCTGCTGCCGCTGACCGGACGGGCCGGCATCACCCTGGTCGAGCCGCTGGACTACCCGGACTTCACCGCCACGCTCGCGGGCTGCGACCTCGTCCTGACCGACTCCGGAGGCATCCAGGAGGAGGCGCCGAGCCTGGGCAAGCCGGCCCTGGTGCTGCGGACCACCACCGAGCGGCCGGAGGCGGTGGAGGCGGGCGCGGCCCGGCTCATCGGCACCGACCCGGAGATGATCGTGGGCGCCACGGCGGCGCTCCTGGACGACCCCGAGGCGTACCGGCGGATGGCGACGGCGGGCAACCCCTACGGCGACGGCGGCGCCACCGCCCGGATCGTCGCCCAGCTCGGGGAGGACTTCGCGGCCGAGGTCCCGTGCGCCGCCGAGCCCCTTCTTCCCGTGCCCCCCGCGGGCGGCGGACCGGGGCCATACTCGACGGCATGACGACAGCACCACGTCTGCGGCGCCCGGCCACACCGGCCGGGCGCGGTGGCCGCAGACGCCGGACGACCGCCCTGGTCCTGGCCGCCGCGCTGCTGGCGGCCGGGGCCTTCGGCCTGAGCAGGTGCGTGGCGGACAGGGGCCCGGCGCCGCGCCAGCCGTGGGCCGACGGCACGGCACACGGCCTCTGGCGGTCGGTGTTCAACGGCCACGGCGTCAACACGGGAACCGACGACGCCCTGGAACTGACGCCGAAGGCCGCCACCGGCCCCGGCACCACCCACGCCGGCCTGGTGGTGAGCCGCGCGGTGTACGGGGACGTGGGCTACGAGGCCCGGATGCGCACGGTCGAGCAGTTGCGCACCCCCGCGCCGAACACCTGGGAGGTGGCCTGGCTGGTCTGGGCGTACACCGACCCGGAGCACTTCTACTACATCACCCTCAAGCCCAACGGCTGGGAGCTGGGCAAACGCGATCCCGCCTACCCGGGCGGCCAGCGCTTCCTGGCCACCGGCGAGCGGCCCTTCCCGGTCGGCGCCTGGTACACGGTCCAGGTCCAGCAGCGGGGCGGCCACCTGCGGGTGGCCGTGGACACGGCGGGCCTCGCCGACTTCACCGACACCGAACGCCCTTATCTCCAGGGCGCCCTGGGCGCGTACACGGAGGACGCCCGGGTGGAGTTCCGGGGGCTGCGGGCCGAGGGCGACAAGCGGTGACGCGCCGCGGCGCCCGCCCAGTCGTCCGGTCGGGGACAGTGGGGCGAGCGCCGCGCTGCGGGGGGCCGGGGGTGTCCCCCGGACCGGCGCAGCCCGTACACCGTTGTACGGAACGTTTTGGGGTGGAGGGAATCAGACCGTCAGGGCCCGGTCCGTCGGACGGATCGGGGCGGGCAGTTCGCTCCTCCCCGTAAGGTACCGGTCCACACCACGTGCTGCCGAACGGCCCTCCGCGATCGCCCACACGATCAGGGACTGTCCGCGCCCGGCGTCACCGGCCACGTACACCCCGTCGACGTTGGTCGCGAAGTCCGCGTCGCGGGCGATGTTGCCGCGCTCGTCGAGCTCCAGGCCGAACTGGGCCACCAGCCCGTTGGACTGGTCGGTGCCGGTGAAGCCCATGGCGAGGGTGACGAGCTGGGCGGGGATCTTCCGCTCGGTGCCGGGCTTGGGGGCCGGCCTGCCGTCGATGAACTCGACCTCGGTCAGGTGCAGGAACTGGACGTTGCCGTCCTCGTCGCCCTCGAAGTGGGTGGTGGAGACGGAGTAGACCCGCTCGCCGCCCTCCTCGTGGGCCGAGGTGACCTTGTAGAGCATCGGGAAGGTCGGCCAGGGCTGGTTGGCGTTCCGCTCCTCGCCGGGCCGCGGCATGATCTCCAGCTGGGTGACCGAGGCCGCGCCCTGGCGGTGGGCGGTGCCCACGCAGTCCGCGCCGGTGTCGCCGCCGCCGATCACGACCACGTGCTTGCCCGCGGCGGTCAGCGGGGGCGCCACGAAGTCGCCCTCCTGCACCTTGTTGGCCAGCGGCAGGTACTCCATGGCGAAGTGGATGCCGTTGAGCTCGCGGCCGGGGACCGGCAGGTCGCGGGAGACCGTGGCGCCGGCCGCGATGACCACCGCGTCGTACCGGCGGCGCAGCTTCGCCGCGTCGATGTCACGGCCGATCTCGACCTCGGTGCGGAACTTGGTGCCCTCCGCGCGCATCTGCTCGATGCGGCGGTTGATGTGCACCTTCTCCATCTTGAACTCGGGGATGCCGTAGCGCAGCAGACCGCCGATGCGGTCGGCGCGCTCGTACACCGCCACCGTGTGGCCGGCCCGGGTCAGCTGCTGGGCGGCGGCCAGCCCGGCCGGGCCGGAGCCGATGACCGCGACCGTCTTGCCGGACAGGCGCTCCGGGGGCTGCGGAGTGACGTCGCCGCTGTCCCACGCCTTGTCGATGATGGAGACCTCGACGTTCTTGATGGTGACGGCGGGCTGGTTGATGCCGAGGACACACGCCGACTCGCAGGGGGCGGGGCACAGCCGCCCGGTGAACTCCGGGAAGTTGTTGGTGGCGTGCAGCCGCTCGGACGCGGCCGACCAGTCCTCGCGGTAGGCGTAGTCGTTCCACTCGGGGATCAGGTTCCCCAGCGGGCAGCCGTTGTGGCAGAACGGGATGCCGCAGTCCATGCAGCGCCCGGCCTGCTTGCTGATGATCGGCAGCAGCGAGCCGGGAACGTAGACCTCGTTCCAGTCCTTGACGCGCTCGGCCACGGGGCGGGTCCGCGCGACCTCGCGACCGGTGGTGAGAAAGCCCTTGGGGTCAGCCATTGGTCGCCGCCTCCATCATCTTCTCGGTGGTCTCCTGCTCGGAGAGACCGGCGAGCTCAGCGGCTTCCTTGGCGGCGAGCACTGCCTTGTACGTGGACGGGATGATCTTGCTGAAGCGCTCCGCCGCGGCCGGCCAGTCGGCGAGCAGCTTCTCGGCGACCGTGGAGCCGGTCTCCTCCTGGTGGCGGCGCACGACGTCGTGCAGCCACTGCTTGTCGGCCTCGGTGGGGGCCTCGACCGCCGCCAGGTTGCCGGCGTTGACGTGGTGGGGGTCGAGGTCGATCACGTACGCGACGCCGCCGGACATACCGGCCGCGAAGTTGCGTCCGGTCTCGCCCAGGACCACCGCGTGGCCGCCGGTCATGTACTCGCAGCCGTGGTCGCCCACGCCCTCCGAGACCACCAGGGCGCCGGAGTTGCGGACGCAGAACCGCTCACCGGTACGGCCGCGCAGGAACAGCTCGCCGCCGGTCGCGCCGTACGCGATGGTGTTGCCCGCGATGGTGGAGTACTCGGCGAGGTGGTCGGCGCCCCGGTCCGGGCGGACGATCACCCGGCCGCCGGAGAGGCCCTTGCCGACGTAGTCGTTGGCGTCGCCCTCCAGGCGCAGGGTGATGCCCCGGGGCACGAAGGCGCCGAAGGACTGGCCCGCCGAGCCGGTGAAGGTGATGTCGATGGTGTCGTCGGGCAGGCCCGCGCCGCCGAACTTCCGCGTCACCTCGTGGCCGAGCATGGTGCCGACGGTCCGGTTGATGTTGCGGATCGCGATCTGGGCACGGACCGGCCGGGCGTCCTCGGCGGTGGCGGCGCCCAGCGCGTCGGCGGCGAGCTCGATGAGCTCGTTGTCGAGCGCCTTCTCCAGACCGTGGTCCTGGGCGGTCACCGCGTGGCGCACGGCGCCCTCGGGCAGCTCGGGCACGTGGAAGAGGGCGTCCAGGTCGAGGCCCTGGGTCTTCCAGTGCCGCACCGCGCGGCTGGTGTCCAGCAGCTCGGCGTGGCCGACGGCCTCCTCGATGGTGCGGAAGCCCAGCTCGGCGAGGAGCTCGCGGACCTCCTCGGCGATGAACTCGAAGAAGTTGACGACGAATTCGGGCTTGCCGGAGAAGCGGTCCCGCAGCACCGGGTTCTGGGTGGCGATGCCGACCGGGCAGGTGTCCAGGTGGCAGACGCGCATCATGACGCAGCCGGAGACGACGAGCGGGGCGGTCGCGAAACCGAACTCCTCGGCGCCCAGCAGCGCCGCGATGACGACGTCGCGGCCGGTCTTGAGCTGGCCGTCGGTCTGCACCACGATCCGGTCGCGCAGACCGTTGAGCAGCAGCGTCTGCTGGGTCTCGGCGAGGCCGAGCTCCCAGGGGCCGCCCGCGTGCTTCAGCGAGGTGAGCGGGGAGGCGCCCGTTCCGCCGTCGTGGCCGGAGATGAGGACGACGTCCGCGTGCGCCTTGGAGACACCGGCGGCGACCGTGCCGACACCGACCTCGGACACGAGCTTCACATGGATGCGCGCGGCCGGGTTGGCGTTCTTGAGGTCGTGGATCAGCTGCGCCAGGTCCTCGATGGAGTAGATGTCGTGGTGCGGCGGCGGCGAGATCAGACCGACACCCGGGGTGGAGTGCCGGGTCTTGGCGACCCACGGGTAGACCTTGTGGCCGGGCAGCTGGCCGCCCTCGCCGGGCTTGGCGCCCTGGGCCATCTTGATCTGGATGTCGTCCGCGTTGACCAGGTACTCGCTGGTGACGCCGAAGCGGCCGGAGGCGACCTGCTTGATGGAGGAGCGGCGCGCCGGGTCGTACAGACGGTCCGCGTCCTCGCCGCCCTCACCGGTGTTGGACTTCGCCCCCAGCTGGTTCATGGCGATGGCGAGCGTCTCGTGCGCCTCGCGCGAGATCGAGCCGTACGACATGGCGCCGGTGGAGAAGCGCTTGACGATCTCGGAGACCGGCTCGACCTCCTCGATGGGGATCGAGGGGCGGTCGGAGGAGAAGCCGAAGAGCCCGCGCAGCGTCATCAGGCGCTCGGACTGCTCGTTCACGCGCTCGGTGTACTTCTTGAAGATGTCGTACCGGCGCCCGCGGGTGGCGTGCTGGAGGCGGAAGACCGTCTCCGGGTCGAACAGGTGCGGCTCGCCCTCGCGGCGCCACTGGTACTCGCCGCCGATCTCCAGCGCGCGGTGGGTGGCCGCGATGCCGGAGGCGGGGTAGGCCTTGGCGTGCCGGGCGGCGACCTCCTTGGCGATGACGTCGATCCCGGCGCCGCCGATCTTGCTGGCGGTGCCGCTGAAGTACGTGCCGACGAACTCCTCGGCGAGGCCCACGGCCTCGAAGACCTGGGCGCCCCGGTAGGAGGCGACGGTCGAGATGCCCATCTTGGACATGACCTTCAGGACGCCCTTGCCGAGGGCGTGGATGAGGTTGCGGATGGCCTGCTCGGGCTCCAGGCCGTCGATGAAGGTGCCCGCGCGGACCAGGTCCTCGACGGACTCCATCGCCAGGTACGGGTTGACGGCGGCGGCGCCGTAGCCGATGAGCAGGGCGACGTGGTGCACCTCGCGCACATCACCGGCCTCGACGAGCAGCCCCACCTGGGTGCGCTGCTTGGTACGGATGAGGTGGTGGTGGACGGCCGAGGTGAGCAGCAGCGACGGGATCGGCGCGTGCTCGGCGTCGGAGTGCCGGTCGGACAGGACGATGAGGCGGGCGCCGTCCTCGATGGCGGCGTCGGCCTCGGCCCGGATGGCCTCGATGCGCTCGGCGAGGGCCGCGCCGCCGCCGGAGACGCGGTAGAGGCCGGAGAGCGTGGCGGCCTTCATCCCCGGCATGTCGCCGTCGGCGTTGATGTGTATCAGCTTCGCCAGCTCGTCGTTGTCGATCACCGGGAACGGCAGGGTGACGGAGCGGCAGGACGCGGCGGTCGGGTCGAGCAGATTGCCCTGCGGACCCAGCGAGGAGCGCAGCGAGGTGACGAGCTCCTCGCGGATGGCGTCCAGCGGCGGGTTGGTGACCTGCGCGAACAGCTGGGTGAAGTAGTCGAAGAGGAGCCGGGGGCGCTCCGAGAGGGCCGCGATCGGGGAGTCCGTGCCCATCGAGCCGAGCGGCTCGCCGCCGGTGCGGGCCATCGGCGCGAGGATGACGCGCAGCTCTTCCTCGGTGTAGCCGAAGGTCTGCTGGCGGCGGGTGACCGAGGCGTGCGTGTGCACGATGTGCTCGCGCTCGGGCAGGTCCTCCAGCTCGATCTCGCCGGCTTCCAGCCACTCGGCGTACGGGGCCTCGGCGGCCAGGGCCGCCTTGATCTCGTCGTCCTCGATGATCCGGTGCTCGGCGGTGTCGACGAGGAACATCTTGCCGGGCTGGAGGCGGCCCTTGCGGACGACCTTGGCGGGGTCGATGTCGAGGACGCCGACCTCGGAGGAGAGCACGACCAGACCGTCGTCGGTGACCCAGTAGCGGCCGGGGCGCAGACCGTTGCGGTCCAGGACCGCGCCGACCTGGACGCCGTCGGTGAAGGTGACGCAGGCCGGGCCGTCCCAGGGCTCCATCATCGTGGCGTGGTACTGGTAGAAGGCGCGCCGGGCCGGGTCCATCGAGGCGTGGTTCTCCCACGCCTCGGGAACCATCATCAGCACCGAGTGCGGCAGCGAACGCCCGCCGAGGTGGAGGAGTTCGAGCACCTCGTCGAAGGAGGCGGAGTCGGAGGCGTCCGGCGTGCAGACCGGGAAGATCCGCGCCAGGTCCTTGCCGTCGCCGCCGAACACCTCGGTGACGAGCTGCGACTCGCGGGCCACCATCCAGTTGCGGTTGCCCTTGACCGTGTTGATCTCGCCGTTGTGGGCGACGAAGCGGTACGGGTGCGCGAGCGGCCAGGAGGGGAAGGTGTTCGTCGAGAAGCGCGAGTGGACCAGCGCGACGGCGGTGGCGAACCGGCGGTCGGAGAGGTCCGGGAAGAACGGCTCCAGCTGCCCGGTGGTGAGCATGCCCTTGTAGACGATCGTCCGGGCGGAGAGCGAGGGGAAGTACACCCCGGCCTCGCGCTCGGCGCGCTTGCGCAGGACGAAGGCCTTGCGGTCGAGGGCGATGCCGGTGCTGGCGCCGTCGGCGACGAAGAGCTGGCGGAAGGCGGGCATGGTGGCGCGGGCGCCGTTGCCGAGCAGCTCGGGGGTGACGGGCACCTCGCGCCAGCCGAGGACGTCCAGGCCCTCCTCGGCGGCGATGGCCTCGATCCGCGCCACGGCGGCGGCGCTGTCATCGAGGGGCAGGAAGGCGATACCGACGGCGTACGCACCGGCCTCGGGCAGCTCGAAGGGGGCGGCCTCGCGCAGGAACGCGTCCGGGACCTGGAGCAGGATGCCGGCGCCGTCGCCGGAGTCCGGCTCGGAGCCGGTGGCACCCCGGTGTTCGAGATTGCGCAGTACGGTCAGCGCCTGCTCGACCAGCTCATGGCTGGCCTCCCCGGTGAGGGTGGCCACGAACCCGACCCCGCAGGCGTCGTGTTCGTTACGGGGGTCGTACATCCCCTGCGGGGCGGGTCGACCGTCCATGGGCGACCAGGCGTCGGAACGCATCGGCTCTCCCGTCGTCGTCGTGGCATGTTGAGTGCCGAGGGACGACGTTGGCCCTCTGCGAAATTTCGTGCAGGTTACATGATGGGTTGGATCTCGGGAACCGGATAGTCCATTCCAACATGCGGACACTCGACGGCGATCGCCGTGCCGTCCGGGGCAGGCTTCATTGCCTGCGGCGGCGGAGTGTGTACGGCCTATGCCCGTCCACGGAAGCCACGAAACCGTGGAGTAACGATTACTTATGTGGCGCCCTGCATACTCCCGCATCCTACGGGCCCCGGGGCCTTCCCGAGCAGGACGTAGGTCACATGGTGGCCCGCGAACCGTCCGCGCGCACGGCGAAGGCCCGCCCGGACGGGGAGACGTCCGGACGGGCCTTGCGGGCGGCGGGAGGGCGGCGGCCGAAAACCGGGCGGCCGGTCAGCCGACGGCCGTGCCGAAGAACGAGCCGAGGCCGAAGGTGAGGGCCGCCGCCGCGCCGCCGAGCGCGAGCTGACGCACCCCGCTGAACCACCACGAGCGCGCGGTGACCTTGGCGACCACGGCGCCGCAGGCGAAGAGGCCGACCAGCGCGAGCAGCACGGCGGGCCACATGACGCTCGCCCCGAGCAGATACGGCAGTACGGGCAGGATCGCGCCCAGCGCGAACGAACCGAAGGACGAGACGGCGGCGACGAGCGGCGAGGGCAGGTCGTCCGGGTCGATGCCGAGCTCCTCGCGGGCGTGGATCTCCAGCGCCTGCTCGGGGTCGCGGGAGAGCTGCATGGCGACCTCGCGGGCGAGCGCGGGCTCGACGCCGCGCGACACGTACAGCTCGGCCAGCTCCTCCATCTCGTCCACCGGGTGCTTGCGCAACTGCTGGCGCTCCACGTCGAGTTCGGCCTCGACGAGCTCGCGCTGCGAGGCGACCGAGGTGTACTCGCCGGCCGCCATGGAGAACGCCCCGGCCGCCAGCCCCGCGAGGCCGGTGACGATGATGGTGTGCTGCGAGACGGCGCCGCCCGCGACACCGGTCATCAGGGCCAGGTTGGAGACGAGCCCGTCCATCGCGCCGAAGACCGCCGGACGCAGCCAGCCGCCGTTCACGTCCCGGTGGGTGTGGTTGTCCCGGTGCGCCTCGTGCAGCGTGGCGTGGGTGTCGATGACGGACACAGCTCTCCCCTTGCGTTGCGGCGGCGGACCGTGCGTCCGCTCCCCTCGTCGCCTCTTCGGTGTCGAAATTACGCGCGATGTAAGTCCCGCGCTAGCAAGGCAGGCCGTACTTACCCAGGTCAGAGCCCCGTTTCGCTCATTCGTGGCCGCACATGCACACATGTGGCCATTGGTGTGACGGATGGACTCCCGGGTCGTTCCGTGTGGCAGAGATCAAGCGAAGGATCAGGCGACGCGAAAGGCCCTCCCATGGAGTTGATCGCCAGCGGCCCGGGAACAGCCGAGGCCATCCGCGAGCGAGCCAGGGGCGCGCTGCTGGGCCTCGCGGTCGGAGACGCGCTCGGGGCCCCCGCCGAGAACCTCAAACCCTCGGAGATCCGGCGCCGCTGGGGCCGGATCGAGGGGTTCGTCCGCGAGGACCCGGCGGGCACGGACGACACGGAGTACGCGATCTTCTCCGGGCTGCTGCTCGCCCGGCACGGATCGGCGCTCACCGTCACCCACGTCGAACACGCCTGGCACCACTGGATCGCCGACCGCGACGAAGGCCCCTTCCGCGGCGCGGGCTTCAGCGAGCGGGGCACCCTGGAGAACCTGCGCCGGGGCCTGGCCGCCCCCATCTCCGCCCAGCACCGCCACGCCTGGAGCGACGGACTCGCCATGCGGGCGGCCCCCTTCGGCGTCTTCGCCGCGGGCGCGCCGAGGGAGGCCGCGCGGCTGGTGGCGATCGACGGCTGCGTCAGCCACGAGGGCGAGGGGATCTACGGCGGCCAGGCGGTCGCGGCGGGTGTCGCGGCGGCGATGGCGGGGGCGGGCCTCACCTCCGTCATCGCCGCGGCCCTGTCGGTGATCCCGATGGACTCCTGGACCGCGCGCTCGCTGCGCCGCGCGGTGGCCGTGGCCCACCAGGGCGAGCGCGCGGTCCGCTCGGCGGTGGTGATCGGCGGCTACCCCTGGACGGACCTGGCCCCCGAGGCGGTCGCCCTCGCCTTCGGCGCCTTCGCCACGGCCCGGGGCGACTTCACGGCCTCGGTCCTCACCGCCGTGAACATGGGCCGCGACGCGGACACCACAGCGGCGGTGGCGGGCGCCCTGGCCGGCGCGTACGGCGGCGCCGCCTCGATCCCCACCGCCTGGTCCAGCCGGATCGGCCCGGTCCGCGGCAGCTGCCTCCCGGAGATGCGCGGCCACCACGTCCTGGACATCGCGGACCTGCTGACACCGGACCCGGAGGAGGAGAGCGCGTGATGGACACCTACCGGGACGAGGAGGGCTC
>NZ_JBJHPC010000129.1:0-14369 GCF_045257485.1 Streptomyces sp. YS-3
GGCGGAGAGGTTGCCGGCCGCGTCACGGGCCCGCACGGCGAACCGGTAGGCGGTGGCGGGAGCCAGCCCGTCGACGTCGGTCATGTGCGTCCCGCCCGGTACCGCCCTGACCCGGGCGCCGCCCCGGAGGACCTCGTACCCGGTGACGCCCCGGTCGTCGGTGGACGCCTCCCACATGACGTGCACCGAGGTGGCGCTGCTCGCCTGGGCGGTCACCGCGCCCGGCACGGTCGGCGCCCTGCCGTCCCGCTCCCCGGCGGTCGCGGAACACCCGGCGAGGACGAGGGCGCAGAGCGCCAACACGGCGTGGCGGAACGGGCGTCGCACGGTCGCGGCCTCCCTCCGCACAAGTTGGTCCAGACCTATATCGCACAGTCGGCGGCGCACGGCAAGGGGGCGGACGCTCCGGGTCCGGTACGCAAATCCTTCCCGGCCGCGATGAGTTCCGCCCGCCGGGCCGGTCTCACCGGTATGGACAACCACACGCAGTCCCCCCGCCCCGACCTGGGGCCCGCCGCCGGAGCCGTGGCCCGGCTGCTCGACGGTGTACGCGACGAGCAGCTCGCGGCGCCGACGCCGTGCCCCGCGTACTCGGTGCGCGAGCTCATCGGGCACCTCGACGGGCTCACCACCGCCTTCGAGGCAGCAGCCCGCAAGGACTTCGGCCCTGCGACCGCCACCGACCCGGGGTCGGTCACCCCCGAGCCGCCCGCCGACTGGCGCACCGGGCTGCCGGGACGGCTCGCGGCGCTGGCCGAGGCGTGGCGCGCGCCCACCGCCTGGGACGGGGACACCCGGGCGGGCGGCTTCACCTTCCCCGCCGCGATCGCGGGTGTCGTCGCCCTCAACGAACTGGTCGTCCACGGCTGGGACCTGGCCCGGGCGACCGGACAGCCCTACGATCCCGGCGCCGCGAACCTGGAGGTGGTCCACGGCTTCTTCGCGGCGAGCCGGGACGACGCGATGCGCGCCCCCGCGTTCGGGCCAATCGTGGAGGTGCCCGAGGAAGCCCCGGTGCTCGACCGGGTGGTGGGGCTCAGCGGACGGGACCCGGGCTGGGCCGTCTGAGCCCGGCGGCGACGGCGAGCGCCGTCCCCAGCGGCAGCGACCCGGCCGCGCACAGGGCCCGGCGGGCACCGGCGGCCGGGTCCGTGCTGCGGACGGCCGAGGCCGCGGGCCCGCTGGCGCCCGCGGCCGTGCCGAACGTCAGACGGGCTCCCTCGTCGGGATCCTGAGCTGGTTGAAGCCGTAGTACAGCGCCAGTACCCCGTGCGCGGCGAGCGTGAGCGGCGCCGAGACGAAGGCGAGCAGGACCGTCGCCGGATAGGCGAGCGAGCCCAGCGCGAAGCGGGCGCGGGTGGCCCGGGCGGCGGTGAAGTCGACGCGTCCGTCGAAGAGGTGGCCGGTGCGGGTCACATGCCACCACAGTGCCTGGAAGTTGAGGGCCATGACGACCATGAGTCCGCTGTAGACGGCGGCGGCCACGTGCGAGGCGTTGTCCTCCCGTAGGTATTCGGCCATCAGCCCCGCGGGCCAGGGGATCGCGGCAACGGTCATGAGCAGCAGCAGATTGAGGAACATCAGCGTGCGGTCGACGCGCACCACATAGCTGAACAGCGTGTGGTGGTTGACCCACATGATGCCGATGACCAGGAAGCTCACCACGTAGGCGGCGTACGAGGGCCACTGGTGGCCGAGGTCGCTCCAGAGGTGGTCGCCCGCGTGCGGGGGCACCTTGATTTCCAGGATCAGAAGGGTGATCGCGATGGCGAAGACGCCGTCGCTGAAGGCCTCCACCCGGCTCGATTCATTCACCGGGTGAACTGAACCCGACGCGCGCCGAATCTTCAACTTCCTTTTGCCACAAGGCTGTACGGCCCCTCGCGGTAGTGGTAGGAAAGTTTCCTAACAAAACAGGGAACGACCGACTCCCCCAGGAGGTCAGGTGCTCACCCCCCACTCCAGCGCCCTCGCACGACGTCTGCGGATCACCGCGTCCGCCGTGCTCGGTGCCGCCGTGATCGCGCTCCCCGCGGCCACCGCCACCGCCGCGACCAGCCACAATGCCCCCATGGCAGCAGCGGCTACCGGGCTCGACGACCCGGCCAAGAAGGAAATCGCGATGGAGCTCGTCTCCAGCGCGGAGAACTCCTCACTGAACTGGAAGGCCCAGTACAAGTACATCGAGGACATCGACGACGGCCGGGGCTACACGGCCGGCATCATCGGGTTCTGTTCCGGCACCGGTGACATGCTCGACCTGGTCGAGCTGTACTCCGCCCGGGAGCCCGGGAACGTACTCCAGAAGTACCTGCCCGCGCTGCGCAAGGTGAACGGGAGCGACTCGCACGCCGGGCTCGACCCCAACTTCACCAAGGACTGGAAGACGGCCGCCTCGGAGACCGCCTTCAAGAACGCCCAGAACGACGAGCGGGACCGGGTCTACTTCAACCCCGCCGTCAAGCAGGGCAAGGCCGACGGTGTGGGCACGCTCGGGCAGTTCATGTACTACGACGCCATCGTCATGCACGGCGACGGCGGCGACCCGACCAGCTTCAGCAGCATCCGTAAGAAGGCGCTGGCCAAGGCGAAGCCGCCGTCCCAGGGCGGCGACGAGACGAAGTACCTCAACGCCTTCCTCGACGCCCGCGTCTGGGCGATGAAGCAGGAGGAGGCGCACAGCGACACCAGCCGCGTCGACACCGAGCAGCGGGTGTTCCTCAAGAAGGGCAACCTCAACCTGAACACGCCGCTGGACTGGAAGGTCTACGGCGACCCGTACCACATCGGCTGAGCCGGCCGCATGACAGAGCGGCGCGTACGACACGGGGTAGGTGTCGTACGCGCCGCTCGCGTGCGGGCCGGGTGGGGCGGGTTCAGTGCGCGGCCACCACGGGCTCCGCGAGCACGGGCGCCCCGTCCGGCGAACTCGCCTTCCGCCCCAGGTGGTTGAAGGCCAGATTGAGCACGATCGCCACCACGCAGCCGGTGGAGATGCCGGAGTCGAGCACCACGCGGACGTTTTCCGGGAAGGCGTCGTAGAAGGTCGGCGCGGCGATGGGGATCAGCCCGATGCCGAGCGCGGCGGCGACGATCAGGGCGTTCTCGCCCTGCTCCAGGGCCGCGGTGGCCAGCGTCTGGATGCCGCTGGCCGCGACCGAGCCGAAGAGGACGATGCCCGCGCCGCCGAGCACCGGCAGCGGTACGAGCGCGATCACGGACGCGGCCACCGGGCACAGCCCGAGCAGGATGAGGATGCCGCCGCCGGTGGCGACCACGAAGCGGCTGCGCACCCTGGTCATCGCCACCAGACCGATGTTCTGGGCGAAGGCGCTGGCCATGAAGCCGTTGAAGAGCGGGCTGAGCGCGCTGCCGAGGGTGTCGGCGCGCAGTCCGCCCTCGATGGTCCGCTCGTCGGCGGGCCGTCCGACGATCTTGCCGAGCGCCAGCATGTCGGCGGTCGACTCCGTCATACAGACCAGCATCACGATGCACATCGAGACGATGGCCGCGGCCTCGAAGTGCGGGGCGCCGAAGTGGAACGGCGTGGGGAAGCCGACCGCGTCCGCGCCGCGGAGCGCGTCCAGACTGGTCATGTGGAACGGCACGGCGACCAGGGTGCCGACGACCAGTCCGAGCAGGATCGCGATCTGCTGGAGGAAGCCGCGCAGCAGCCTGCGCAGGGCGAGCACGATCACCAGGGTGAGCGCGGCCATGCCGATGTTCTTCATCGAACCGTAGTCGTGGGCCGCGGCGTCGCCGCCCTGGGCCCAGCGGAAGGCGACCGGGAGCAGCGAGACGCCTATCAGGGTGATCACGGTGCCGGTGACGACGGGCGGGAAGAAGCGGAGCAGCCTGCTGAAGTACGGGGCGAGCAGGAAGCCCAGCACACTGGCGACGATCACCGCCCCGAAGATGACGGCCATGCCCTCGTGGCCGCGGTCCTTGCCGATGGCGATCATCGGGGTGACACCGGCGAAGGAGACACCGTTGACGAACGGGAGGCGGGCGCCGACCTTCCAGAACCCGAGGGTCTGGAGCAGGGTGGCGAGCCCGGCGGTGAAGAGGCTCGCGCCGATCAGGAACGCGGTCTCCTTGGGGGTGAGCCCGACGGCGGGCCCGACGACCATGGGCGGGGCCACCACGCCCGCGTACATCGCGGCCACGTGCTGGAGGCCACTGGTGAACATCTTCAGTGGGGGCAGGGTCTCGTCGACCGGGTGTTTCTCAGGGGCGGGGTCGGGAGCACTTACGTCGTTGCGAAACCTGGGCTGCGGGGCCACGGGCGGTTCCTCCGGTCGGTTACACGTCGGCGGGTGACGCGGGTGTCAGGGAGGTGGTGCTGGGTGACGCGTGCGTGGGTGTCGGCGGTGTCGCGTACGGCGTACGGCAGGGTCTCGTACGGGTACGGAAGTGCGGGCGGTACGGGCGGTGCGCCGTGCGGGGATGGGCACGGGTCACCGTCCCGGGGAGCGCGCACGTATCTGTGGTGCGCACTCCCCGGGCGCGGCTGCCGCGGACCCCGCTCGGGTCCACGGCGACCGGCCGGGGGCCGTCCCCCTCGGCCGGACTCCTGGGCGGGAATCCCGGTCCGGGATCAGCCCTGCGCGGCGATCCGCGCGAGGCGCTGCGCCTCGTCCCGCGTGGCGCGGGCGATGGCGTCCTCGTCGACGTCGAGGAGCCGGTTGTCCTCGACGATCTGCTTGCCGTTCACGAACGACGCCGTCACCGGGGCGGCGGCGCCGAAGACCATGGCGGTGACCGGGTCGGCGATGGAGGCGTGGGCGAGGGTGTCGAGCCTCCACAGCACGAAGTCGGCGAGCTTGCCGGCTTCGAGGGAGCCGATCTCGGCGGCGCGGCCGAGCACCTGGGCGCCGCCGTACGTACCGAGCCGCAGCGCCTGGCGGGCGTTCAGGGCCGCCTCGCGGTGGGCGCCGAGACGGTTGATCAGGAGCGCGTTGCGCAGTTCCGTGTGGAGTTCGCCGGACTCGTTGGAGGCGGTGCCGTCGACACCGAGACCGACCGGGACACCCGCCTTCAGCATGTCCGGGACACGGGCGATACCGGCCGCCAGCCGCGCGTTGGAGGAGGGGCAGTGGGCGACGCCGGTGCCGGTACGGGCGAAGGCGGCGATGTCGGAGTCGTTCATATGGACGCAGTGCGCCATCCACACGTCCTCGCCGAGCCAGCCGGTCGACTCGAAGTAGTCGGTGGGCCCCATCCCGAACAGTTCCTTGCAGAACTGCTCCTCCTCCACGGTCTCCGAGCCGTGGGTGTGCAGCCGTACGCCCTTGCGGCGGGCCAGCTCCGCGCCCTGCTTCATCAGTTCGGTGGAGACCGAGAACGGCGAGCAGGGGGCGACCGCGACCTGCGTCATCGCGCCGAACGAGGCGTCGTGGAAGCGGTCCACGGTCTCCTCGGTCCCGGCGAGCGCGCCCTCCAGGGTCTCGACGGCGAAGTCCGGCGGCAGTCCGCCGTCCTTCTTGCTGCGGTCCATGGAGCCGCGAGCCAGCGTGAACCGGACACCCATCTCGGAGGCCGCGCCGATGATCGCGCCGGACAGGTCCCCGGCGCCGCGCGGGTACACGTAGTGGTGGTCCATCGCAGTGGTGACACCGCCGCGGGCCATCATGGCGAGGGAGCCCTGCGCGGCGACCCGCGCCATCTGCTCGTCGATGCGGGCCCAGGTGGGGTAGAGCGCCACGAGCCAGTTGAAGAGGTTGTGGTCGGTGGCCAGGCCGCGCGTGATCCACTGGTAGAAGTGGTGGTGCGTGTTGACCAGCCCGGGGGTCACCAGATGGCCGGTGCCGTCGATGCGGCGGACCACGCTCGTAAGGCCCTCCGGGGCGCTGCCCGCGCCGATCGACTCGATCGTGTTGCCGGCGACGACGAGATACCCGCAGGCGTACTCGGTGTCGTCGGCGTCCACGGTCGCGATCGCGCAGTTTTCGATGACGATGCGCTGGGCTGCCGATGGTGCCATCGTGCTTCCTCTTCTTTCACGAGCTCGGGGGTGGGCACGGCAGGACCCTGGAGGATTTGAGTGCCGGGGCCGGGCGGCCCACGGGTGCCGAGGGAGGGACGCGCCCCCGGGCGGCGGGGACCGGGGGCGCTCCGCGTCAGAGGTTGGTCATGTCGACGGGGATCCGCGGCTCGACACCGTCCCGCAGGATGGTTGCCTCGATCAGACCGTAGGGGCGGTCGGCCGCGAAGTAGACCTCGTTGTCGTTCTTGAGCCCGAACGGTTCGAGGTCGACCAGGAAGTGGTGGTTGTTCGGCAGCGAGAAGCGGATCTCGTCGATCTCGCTGCGGCTGTTGATGACCCGCGAACCCATCTGGTAGAGGGTCTGCTGGAGCGAGAGGGAGTACGTCTCGGCGAAGGCCTGGAGGATGTGCTTCTTCGCCTGCTCGTACGACTTCTCCCAGTTGGGCATCCGGTCGTCGTCGCTGGTCCAGTTGTACCGCCAGGCGGCGGAGACGTCGGTGCACAGGATGCGGTCGTACGCCTCCTTCAGCGTCGTGTACTTGTCCTTGACGTATCCCCAGAACTCCGAGTTGGTGGAGTTCATGACCGTCAGGTCCTTCAGGCCCGAGACGACTTCCCAGTTCTCACCGTCGAAGGTGATCTGGGTGGTGCGCAGTTCCTGGCCCTTGCGGGCGAAGGAGTGCCGTACCTCGTCCGAGCCGATGAACCTGGAGTTGGCGTCGGAGGTGGCGATCCGCTCCCACGCGTACTCCTCGATACGGATGCGCGCCCGGTGGATGGGCTCCTGCGAGGTGACGAAGTGGCGGGCGAGGTGGATGCCGAACTGTTCGGCGGACTCTATGCCGTACTCCTTGGCGAAGGCGAACACCGTGTTCTTGGTGGTGTCCGTCGGCAGGACGTTGGCGTTCGAGCCGGAGTAGTGGACGTCCTCCATGTCGCCGGAGAGGGCGACCGAGACGTTCAGGTCCTTGATGTGGTGGGTGTCGCCGTCCCGCGTGATCTTGACGACGCGGTTCTCTGCTTTGCCGTACTGGTTCTGGCCGAGGATCACGGGGCGGGTGGGACGGGAAATGTCAGTCATTTGTCTGCTAGCTCCCTCGGTAAACGGAGTAGCCGAACGGGTTGAGCAGCAGCGGTACGTGGTAGTGCTCGCCCGGCACGACGGCGAACGTGATCGCCACCTCCGGGAAGAACGCACCGCTGTCCCTTACGCGGGGGGCGTCCTGCTGCGCCTCGGCGGCTTGCTTCTTGGCGAAATACGTCTCGGTGTCGAAGTCGAGCCGTACATGGGTCGTGCCCTCCGGCAGCGCCGGAAGGTCCTTGCAGCGCCCGTCCGCGTCGGTCGCGGAGCCGCCGAGCGCCACCCACTCGGCGTCGCGGCCCGAGCGGGCGGCGAGCGAGACGGCGACGCTCCCGGCGGGGCGTCCGACGCTGGTGTCCAGGATGTGCGTGGACACCGATGCGGTGGTCGCGGTGCTCATCAGTCCCTGTCCTCTTCTTCTGTTTCCACGAGACGGGTCAGCCGGATCCGGTTGATCTTCCCGAGTTCGGCGCGCACGATCTCGCGCTCCGCCTCGGCGGTGTTGCCGATCCTGGCCCTCATCGCGTCGCGCATCTGCTCACCGGTGGCCCCGGTGGCGCAGATCAGGAAGACATGGCCGAACCTGTCCTGGTAGGCCAGGTTGAGTTCGAGCATCTCGGCCCTGAGCTCCTCGGTGGCGCCGGCCATCCCCCGCTGCTCGCGGGCGGAGGTCGGGTCCCCCGGCTTCGGCCGCCCGATCGGCGGGTGCCCGGCCATCGCCTCTTCCAGGTCCTTCACGTCCAGTTCGGCCGTGGCGGCGTCGCTGGCGGCGAAGAGCTCGTCGGCGGTGGCGTACGGGCGCCGGGCGAGCAGCTTGCTCCCCCATACCGAGCTGGCGCACACCTCGTGGAGCGCGGCGCGGGCCGTGCTGTCGTCGGAGGTGTTGAACCGGGCGAGGCCCGGCGTCGAGGTCGAAGTCACGAACGGCCTCCGTGGCCTTGGTGCTGGACGGGCTGCGGATAGCTAACGCCCTCGGAAACATCCCGTCAACACTTTGTTGAAAACTTGGAGCAACAAAAAGCCGCCGCCCGGGATCACGGACGGCGGCCGGCCGGAGACGGCCCACGGAGGGACGTTCTCACTCGCTTTTGGCGGCGTTTTCCCTGTTCAGGTAGTTGTACACGGTGAAGCGGCTGACCCCGAGGGCAGACGCGACGGTCTCCACCCCATGGCGTACGGAGAAGGCTCCGCGCGCCTCCAGGGTCCGTACGACCGACTGCTTGGCCTTGCGGTCCAGCTCGGCCAGCGGCCTGCCGTGCCGACGCTCCAGGGCGGCCAGGATGTGGTCGAGGGAGTCCGACAGCTGGGGCAGCCGCACGGCGATGACGTCCTCGCCCTCCCAGCTGAGCACCACGTCGTCGGGCTGGGCCTGGTCGGGTCCGAATATCTCCGCCCCCATGGCGTCCACCAGCGGCTTGACCGCGGTGACCAGCGGGTGGTCGGCGGGCTCGGTCACTTCTCCCCCTCCGCCACCACGTTGACCTGGAGCGAGACGCGGGTGGCGCCGGCCGCGAGGGACTGGCGCAGCAGCGCGTCGACGGCCGTGAGCACCTGGTCGGCGCCGCCCTCGGCGGTGTTGCCGAAGGGGCCCACGTCCACGGCGTCGAGGGCCGCCGTCTGCAGGACCTCACGGGCGGCCACCGCGTGCGGGGGCGCCTCGTCCAGGTCGAAGGGCTCGGTCGTGAACTCCACTCTCAATCGCACGCGCACAACCTACTGCCCGGATCGCGAGATCCGGGAGGCCAATCGGACGGGCCCTCTTGACAAGCTCACCGCTCTCCCTGCAACCTTCCATCAAGCAGAAAGTAACTTCCGCAATACGGAAGGAGCCGAATCCCATGGCCCCCTTTTTCGAGCATGGACGCGGCTCGGACCAGCGCTTCGATGTGAACCTCTCGATCCTCTTCACGGAACTCCCGCTCCTGGAGCGTCCCGCGGCAGCCGCCGCGGCCGGCTTCACCGCGGTCGAGCTGTGGTGGCCCTGGATCGAGACCCCCGCTCCGGCGCAGGCCGAGCTCGACGCCCTGAAGAAGGCGCTCGACGACGCCGGCACCCAGCTGGTGGGGCTGAACTTCTACGCGGGCGCCCTGCCGGGCCCCGACCGCGGAGCCCTCTCCGTACCGGGCGAGGAGTCGGACCGCTTCCGCGCCAACATCGAGGTCGCGGCCGGCTTCGCCGCCTCGGTGGGCTGCCGGGCGCTCAACGCGCTGTACGGCAACCGGATCGAGGGCGTCGACCCGCAGGTGCAGGACGCGCTCGCGCTGGAGAACCTGGTGCTGGCCGCCCGCGCGGCCGACCGGATCGGCGCGGTCCTCCTGATCGAGACCCTCAACAAGCCGGAGTCGCCGCTCTACCCGCTGGTGAGCGCCCCGGCCGCGATCGAGGTCGTCGACAAGGTGAACGCGGCGACCGGTCTCGGCAACGCCAAGTTCCTCCTCGACATCTACCACCTGTCGATGAACGGCGAGGACGTCGCCGAGGTCATCGAGGCCTACGCGGACAAGACCGGCCATGTGCAGATCGCCGACAACCCGGGCCGCGGCGCGCCGGGCACCGGCTCGCTGCCCCTGGAGGCCCTGCTGGACCAGCTGGCCAAGGCCGGTTACGACGGCTGGGTCGGCCTGGAGTACAAGGCCGCCGACGCCGCCGCGTCCTTCGCCTGGCTCCCCGCCGAGGCCCGCGCGGCGCGCTGAGGCCTTCCGGGCTTCGCCGCCCCCTGAACTTCCTGACGTGACACCGCAGTTGAGAGAGGCCCCCCATGAGCACCCGCGCAGACTCCGCCCCGGCCACCCGCCCGACGATCGCCTGGATCGGCCTCGGCATCATGGGCTCGCCCATGTCCGAGAACCTGATCAAGGCCGGTTACCCGGTCACCGGCTTCACCCTGGAGCAGGACAAGCTGGACCGGCTGGCCGCCGCCGGCGGCACCGCCGCCTCCTCAATCGCCGAAGCGGTCAAGGACGCGGACGTCATCATCACGATGGTCCCGGCGTCCCCGCAGGTCGAGGCGATCGCCTACGGCGAGGACGGCATCCTGGCCAACGCCCGGCAGGGCGCCCTGCTGATCGACATGTCCTCGATCACCCCGCAGACCTCCGTCGACCTCGCCAAGAACGCCAAGGAGAAGGGGATCCGCGTGCTGGACGCCCCGGTCTCCGGCGGCGAGGCCGGCGCCATCGAGGCCGTGCTCTCCATCATGGTGGGCGGCGACAAGGCCGACTTCGACGCGGCCAAGGACATCTTCGACGCGCTGGGCAGGACCATCGTCCTCTGCGGCCCGCACGGCTCCGGCCAGACGGTGAAGGCCGCCAACCAGCTCATCGTGGCGGTCAACATCCAGGCGTGCGCCGAGGCCGTGGTCTTCCTGGAGAAGTCCGGCGTCGACCTCGCCGCGGCCCTCGACGTCCTCAACGGCGGTCTGGCCGGCTCGACCGTGCTGACCCGCAAGAAGGACAACTTCCTCAACCGGGACTTCGCGCCGGGCTTCCGTATCGACCTGCACCACAAGGACATGGGCATCGTCACCGACGCCGCCCGCAACGTCGGCGCGGCGCTCCCGGTCGGCGCGGTCGTGGCCCAGCTGGTCGCCTCGCTGCGCGCCCAGGGCGACGGCGGCCTCGACCACTCGGCGCTGCTGCGCGCGGTCGAGCGCCTGTCCGGCGCCCGGATCTGAGCCTTCCGGCTCCCCAGACTTCCGGGCGGCGGTGGCGCCGACACCTGTCCTGTCGCGCCCAGGCGTCGCCGCCGCCCGGAACACCCCACTTCATTTTCAACAAACTGTTGACGTTGCTTCGGGGCGTACCTACGCTCCTGACACCGCAGACCGCTCAGCAGTGCAGCTCCCGTACGGAAGGTCACGATGTCGAAGCGCGTGCTTACGACCGAGTCCGGCGCCCCCGTCGCCGACAACCAGAACTCCGCCACCGCCGGCGTCGGTGGCCCCATCCTCCTCCAGGACCAGCACCTGCTGGAGAAGCTCGCACGCTTCAACCGTGAGCGGATCCCGGAGCGCGTGGTCCACGCCCGCGGCTCCGGCGCGTACGGCTACTTCGAGGTGACCGACGACGTCACCGGCTTCACCAGGGCCGACTTCCTCTCGCAGGTCGGCCGGCGCACCGAGACGTTCATCCGCTTCTCCACGGTGGCGGACTCGCTCGGCGGCGCGGACGCGGTCCGCGACCCGCGCGGCTTCGCGCTGAAGTTCTACACCGAGGACGGCAACTACGATCTCGTCGGCAACAACACGCCGGTGTTCTTCATCAAGGACCCGATCAAGTTCCCCGACTTCATCCACTCCCAGAAGCGCGACCCGTTCACGGGCCGGCAGGAGCCGGACAACGTGTGGGACTTCTGGGCGCACTCCCCCGAGGCCACGCACCAGATCACCTGGCTGATGGGCGACCGCGGCATCCCGGCGTCGTACCGCCACATGAACGGCTACGGCTCGCACACCTACCAGTGGACGAACGCGGCGGGCGAGGCCTTCTTCGTCAAGTACCACTTCAAGACCAACCAGGGAGTCCGCTGCCTGTCGTCCGAGCAGGCGGCGGAGCTGGCCGGCAAGGACGCCAACTCGCACCAGACCGACCTGCTCCAGGCGATCGAGCGCGGTGTGAACCCGTCCTGGACGCTGTACGTGCAGGTCATGCCGGCGTCCGAGGCGCCCGACTACCGCTTCAACCCCTTCGACCTGACGAAGGTGTGGCCGCACGCCGACTACCCGCTCCAGCGGGTGGGCCGCCTGGTCCTGGACCGCAACCCCGACAACGTCTTCGCCGAGGTCGAGCAGGCCGCCTTCTCCCCGAACAACTTCGTTCCGGGCATCGGTCCCTCGCCCGACAAGATGCTCCAGGGCCGCCTGTTCGCGTACGCGGACGCGCACCGCTACCGCCTGGGCGTCAACCACACCCAGCTGCCGGTGAACGCGCCGAGGGCGACGGTGGCGGACAACTACGGCCGCGACGGTCTGATGGCGACGCGCTACGGCTCGCGCCACGACAAGAACTACGAGCCGAACTCGTACGCGGGCCCGGCCCAGACGGACGAGGCGCTCTCCGCCCCGCTGGCGATCGCCGGCTGGACGGGCACCCACGCGGCCCCCACCCACGTCAAGGACGACGACTTCTTCCAGGCGGGCGAGCTGTACCGCCTGATGTCGGACGACGAGAAGTCGCGCCTGGTGGCGAACATCGCCGGGGGCCTGTCCCAGGTCACCCGCGACGACGTGATCGAGAAGAACCTGGCCCACTTCCACGCGGCGGACGCCGAGTACGGCAAGCGCGTGGAGGAGGCGGTCCGCGCCCTGCGCGAGGACTGATCCCCGGTCACACATGTCCCAGACCGCGTGCGGAGCCTGACGGGAGGTCGGGTTCCGTACGCAGTCCGGACCACCGGCCCGGATGAGGGGTGGCCGGTGGCTCCGGACGCTCGGTGATCGCGGCGGCGCGTCGATGCCAGTGCGGTGGTCAAGGTCTGTCCCGGCCCCTTCCTGACCTGAAGGAAGGATGCCAGGACCAACCAATCGCCCGCCGCCGCGATCCCGTCCACCCTCCCTCAAGCTCCGCCCGGCGGTGCGAACGACCACTTCTCCCGGCCGCCCTCGCACTGCTCCGCAGGCTTCGCCCGGCTGCGCCGGACTCCGTCCGCCGGCCCACGTCCCCACCAAGCTCCGCCCGGCGGTGCGAACGACCACTTCTCCCGGCCGCCCTCGCACTGCTCCGCAGGCTTCGCCCGGCTGCGCCGGACTCCGTCCGCCGGCCCACGTCCCCACCAAGCTCCGCCCGGCGGTGCGAACGTCCTGTCGCGCCAGCCTCGTTCCGTCGGGCGGTCACCACCTCCTGGCCCGGGCGCTCGGTTCGGTTTACGGTCCTGAACCGCGCGCTCGTCGATCAAGGTTTCACCTGTACTTATGGGTGGAGCCTTGATCCTTTTTGTGACCGTGGGAACATCATGGGAACACGGTCTTGAGGAATTCCCTATTCGTCTGCCATGGCGAGCATCGTTGAGCGCGTCCGGTCTCTCCCCGGTGGCCGGACGCCGCCCCTCACTCCCCGGCCCCGGCCGAGCCCATGGGCGGGGCCTCAGCCTGTTCGACACCCGAGGCGACATGTCACGGGCTCCGCTACACCGCTAACACGTCTCGCGCACACCCCACATCATGTCCCGCATGCGTTCCCGCACAGCAGCCGCCATCGGCACCGCCGCCCTGCTCGCTGCCCTGACTGCGTGCACCGCCACCGAGACGCACCACACCACGCCGCGCGCCAACAAGCAGGTCACCCACAGCCCGTCCATCGCGAGCAAGTACGAGCAGACCTGGAAGACCCCCTACAAGGACACCACCTGTGGCGACTTCCTTACCAGGATGAGCGAGCACGAACGCTGGGCCATGGCCGCGGACATGCTCAGCAGCTCCCGAAAGACCGACGGCGCCATCACCATCCCCGTCGATTCGGAGATCACCCGCTTCGAGAAGGACATAGCTATCACTTGCTCAGCCTCGCCCGTACTCAAGACTCCCGAGATCGCCGTCACGATCTACCTCATGGATCCCAGCTATAAGCCGTGAGTTCAGGGCGCGCGTTTACTGGCGGGGGCTATGCTCCCGCGCACATCGACTGCGGGGTGGTGGGGATGGCGGAGTACTCCGACATACAGCGGGCGGTCCGGGTGGAGAAGCTGCGGATCTGGTTCGCATGGCTGTGCGGCAACATCATCATGCTGATGATCGCCGTCGCCACACAGGACGTTGCAGTCATCAGCGTCATCACACAGGTGCTGCTCGTCGTCGTGTTCCTCGCCCTCACGGTGGCGCTTTTCCGGATGACGGGCGCGCTGAACCGGAAGGCCGCGGCGGCGCGGCGTGAGGTGCTCGGCGAGGATTACCCGGGCTGAGCCTGGACATGAAGCGGCCCCGCTCCGGAGTCCGGGCGGAGCCGTCGTCGTGCCGTAGTTGCATCCAGGACGATCAGCCCTCATGAAGGACCCCACGTCCGGTGGGCCCGGACTAGCCCCGCCATCGCGCGGGGCTTTGCCATATCCATCCCGCGCCCGCCCGTACGCGCCAACACGCCTCCAGCAGCGCTGGAGTGGGGGCACATGATCCAAGCACGAGGCACGGGCGGACAGATCACCTTCGACGGACAGACCGTCACCATCACCCGCAAGGGATTCCTCCGACGCGCCCCACACGGACGCGACGAGAACTTAGTGATCTTCACCAAGAAGCAGATGCCGGCCTCCGAGGAACTACGCAAGGCTCTCGATGCCGCGATCACCGCGCAGCTCGCCCCGCCGCAAGCC